>DASSLB010000176.1:0-3737 GCA_035689945.1 Gaiellaceae bacterium
GATGAGCGCCGCCATGTACTCGCGCGGGTGGTTCGCGCGCAGCCAGGCGGTGCGGTACGAGATGAGCGCGTAGCAGGCGGCGTGCGACTTGTTGAAGGAGTAGTCCTGCGCCTGCTCCATGTCGGCCCAGAGCTGCTGTGCGACCCCGGCGGCCGTGCCGGAGGCGGCGCAGCCCTCGAGGAACTTGGTCTTCAATGACGCCATGAGCGAGTGGATCTTCTTGCCGATCGCCTTGCGGAGATCGTCGGCCTCGGCGGGCGAGAAGCCGGCGATCTGTTTCGCGATCTCCATGTACTGCTCCTGGTAGATGCAGATGCCGTACGAGGAGGAGGTGATCTCCTTGAGCCGCGGGTCCGGGTACGTCACGCTCTCCTGCTTGTTCTTGCGGCGCGCGTAGCCGGGGATGTACGCCATCGGCCCCGGCCGGTAGAGCGCGACGATCGCGATCAGGTCGTCGAACTCGGTCGGCTTGATCTGCCGCAGCGCCTCACGCATCCCGGAGCCCTCGAACTGGAACACGCCGATCGCCTCTCCGCGGGCGAGCATCTCGTAGGTCTTGCGATCGTCGAGTGGGATCGTCGCGATGTCGACGCCGGCGAGCTGGCACGCCTTGTCGATCACGTCGAGGTTGCGGAGGCCGAGGAAGTCGATCTTGAGCAGCCCGATTTCCTCGATCACCGTGCCCGAGAACTGCGTCACGATCTCCTGGTCCGCGCCCTTCTGCTGGAGGGGGACGAGATTCACGAGCGGCTCGGCGCCGATCACGACCGCGGCAGCGTGGATGCCGTCCTGCCGGGTCAGGCCCTCGAGCGGCTGCGCGAGGTCGACGATCTCCTTCGCGGCAGGATCGGAGTCGTAGGCCTGCTTCAGCTCCCCGCCCGGCTTCAGGCACTCGGCGAGTGTCTGCCCCGGGCCTTCGGGAATGAGCTTCGCGATCCGGTCGACGACGCCGTACGGGTGCTCGAGCACGCGGCCTGCGTCACGGACGGCAGCGCGCGCGGCCATCGTCCCGAAGGTGATGATCTGCGCGACCCGGTCGCGGCCGTAGCGCTCGCGCGCGTAGTTGATGACGCGCTCCCGGCCCTCCACGGAAAAGTCGAGATCCATGTCCGGCATCGACTTCCGGCCGGGGTTGAGCATTCGCTCGAACAGCAGCCCGTACGCAATCGGGTCGACGTCGGTGATCTCGAGGCAGTAGGCGACGAGGCTCCCCGCGGACGAGCCGCGCCCGGGCCCGACGCTCACCCCGTTCCGGCGGGCGAAGCTGATGAGGTCGGCCACGATCAGGAAGTAGTCGGAAAAGCCCATCTCCTTGATCGTCTTGAGCTCGAACTTGAGGCGCTCGCGCAGCTCCGGCGTGACGGTGCCGTAGCGCTTCGCGGCACCGGCCTCGACGAGCTCGACGAGATACTCGAAGGCGTCCCGGCCCTCCGGCGTGTCGAACTTTGGGAGCAGGATACGACCGAGCTCGATCTCAACGTCGCAGCGCTCGGCGACCTCGAGCGTCCGCCGCAGCGCGTCGTCGCGCCCAGGGAAGTCGGCCGCCATTTCCTCGGGCGTCTTGAAGTAGAAGTGGTCGGTCTCGAAGCGCCAGTGGTTCGGGTTCTTGAGCGAGTCGCCGGACTGGATGCAGAGCAGAGCCTCGTGCGCGCGTGCGTCCTCGTGACGGAGGTAGTGGACGTCGCCGGTCGCCACCGTCGGCAGGCCCCGTTTCTCGGCGAGCTCGACGAGCTGCGGGTTGATCCGCTGTTGGACGTCGAGGTGCGCGTTCTGTAGCTCGACGTAGACACGGTCGCGCCCGATGATCTGCTCGAGCCGGTCGAGCTCGGCCTCGGCGTCCGCTGGGCGGTTCTCCTCGAGCGCCTTGCAGACGCGGCCGGAGAGGCAGCCCGAAAGCGCGATCAACCCTGCGGCGTGCTGTTCGAGCAGCTGCCAGTCGATGCGTGGCTTGTAGTAGTAGCCCTCGAGGTAACCGAGCGAGGAGAGCCTGATCAGGTTCGCGTAGCCCTCGTTCGTCTCGGCGAGCAGAGTGAGGTGCGCCTGTCCCTTCTGCTGCGCATGCCGGTCGTCAGTGACGTAGACCTCGCAGCCGAGGACGGGTTTGACTCCTTCCTTGCGAGCCGCCTTGTAGAGGTCGACCGCACCGGCGAGCGAGCCATGGTCGGTGAGCGAGACCGCGGGCATCTCGAGCTCGGCGGCGCGCTTCGCAAGGTCGGGGATCCGGCAGGCGCCGTCGAGGATCGAGTACTCGGAGTGGACGTGAAGGTGGACGAAGGGTGCTTCGGGCACGGGGAGTCGAGGATAACGCCGGGCCGTGACGGCGCCCGATGCGGACCTTTCGACCCGCGTACCGTCTAAGCAATCGTGAACCGTCGCCGCGTGCTGCTGCTCGCTGTCGTGGTCACCGCACTCCTCGCGGTCGTCGCAATCGCGGCTCACGGCAGGCCGCTGGGCTCGGGCAGCGGCTCGAGCGGCGGGTTGCCGCTCTCCTTCTGGAGCTGGATCTTCACGACCCTCGCCATCTTCGAGGCCCTCCTCTTCGTCGCCGGGGTCACCGCGGTCCTGCTCTTCCGCCGGGGTGGCCGCGACGAGCTCGCGCGCCGCAAGAACCGCACCGTTCGCTCCCTCGCGATCCTCCTGGCTGGAGTGGCACTCCTGGTGTTTGTCCTCCGCCACGTCGACCTTCATCACCTGCTGCATGCACGCGGGTCGAAGCCGCCGGGCATCACGACGCCGGGAGTGCCCGGGAACGGGAAGCCTGCGAAGAACCCCGCGCACGTGCACTTCCGCTGGGAGGAGCTCGTGGTCGTCCTCGGCCTGCTACTCGGAGTCGCCGTGCTCGCCGCCACGACGCGCTCGCGTCTGGGCCCGGGAGGCGGGCAGCGACGAGCAGCGCCGGAGGTGCTCGCGGCGGCGCTCGACGAGTCGCTCGACGACCTCCGCGAGGACCCCGATCTGCGCCGTGCGATCATCGCTGCCTACGCGCGGATGGAGACCGCTCTCGCTGCCGCCGGCCTCCCACGCCGGCCCGCCGAGGCGCCGCTCGAGTACGTCGAGCGTGCGCTCCTCTCTCTCGACGCGAGCGCGGCGGCCGTCCGCAGGCTCACCGATCTCTTCGAATGGGCTAGGTTCAGCCAGCATGAGCCGGAGCCGTCGATGAGGGACGACGCGGTCGATGCGCTCGTCGCCGTGCGCGACGAGCTGCGTGCCTCGGAACTGAGCCCAGCGTGAGCCTCGCGCGGAGAGGAGTGGGGCCGGTGTTCGTCGCGACCGTGTCGCTCACCGTCCTGCTCGCCTTGCGGCCACTCTCGACGTCGCGTGCGCTCGGGATCTGGATCGTCATCGTCACGGCGCTCGCACTCCTCCTCCTCGTGCGCCGGTCCCGCGCGACGGCGCCGCATGTCTCTCGCTTCGACGCGGCGCTGCAAGGCTGGACGACGGCCGCCTCGGAACCGGTCGAGCTCCTGCGGATGGAGCGGGAACTCGAGCTCGGGATCGCGAGCGCGGGCAGCGCCCACCACCGGCTCCTGCCGCTCCTGCGCGCGGCCGCGGCCGCGCGGCTGGCGTCGCGGCACGGCATCGACCTCGACCGCCGACCCGACGCGGCGCGGGCGCTGCTCGGCGAGGAGGCATGGGAGTGGGTTCGCCCCGACCGGCCCGAGCCCGCGGACCGGTTCGGCCGCGGCGTGCCGCGTGAGAGCGTGACTGCCGTGATCGAGCGTGTGGAATCCCTGTGA
>DASSLB010000177.1:0-5770 GCA_035689945.1 Gaiellaceae bacterium
CTCTTCGCCGAAGGCGATCCACCAGCGCAGCGCGAGCTCGCGGTCGTCGTTCGTCGCGACGCGAGCCGAGCCGGCCACGGTGGGCACCAGCTCGACCTGGTCGAGCGCGTAGACGCCCTGGCGCATGTTCACGCGCCCGGGAACGCCGCTGTGCTCCGACCACAGCTCGGCGAACTCGTGGATCTCCGGTTCCGTGCCGACGACGCCGGGGATCTCCTCGCTGTCGGCCACGGCTTCGGCGAGTGTCGCCAGCGCCGGGGTCGAGCGGGGTTTGGCGAGGATGAGGTTGTACGGCGGCGTGCGCAGCGCCGCGGCGACGACCTCGCCATCGTCCCGGACGAGCCAGAGGCTTCGGAGCGGGTAGAGGTCGGGCGTGTCGCGGATCGTCCCGGCGATGCCGAGGATGAGGTTGTGCCGCGCTTCGTCGGCGAGCAGGAGCGGCTCCGCCTCGGCGAGGAAGGCGGCAGCGTCGTCGAGCCGGACGACGTCCATCACTCGTCCAGCTCCACGAGCACGGCGCCGCCGGCCACCTGGTCGCCTTCGCCGACGTGGACGGTACGGACAGTGGCCTCGTAGGGAGACACGAGCGGCGTTTCCATCTTCATCGCCTCGAGCACGACAAGCGGCTGCCGCGCGGTGACGGCGGCACCCGGCTCGACGAGGACGCGGATCACCGTCCCCGGCATCGGCGCGACAACCGTCGACTGCTCGTGCCCGCCCGCTCCTGCTCCACCCGCTCCGGCGTCGACGTCGGGTGCCGGCCGCGAGGGCGGGGAGGGGAGGTTCAGCCGCCACGGCTCGCTCCAGACCTCGGCCGGTGCGGCTGCAGGCGGCTCCGACAGTGGCGGGTTCTCCGTCAGGAACGCGGTCGTGACGCGACCGGCGCGCACGAGCGGGTGGGCGACGAGCCAGCGCAGGAACGGCAGATTGGTGGTGACGCCGACGATCTCCGTGTCGCGCAGCGCCTGCGCGACCCGGTCGAGCGCTTCGGCGCGCGTGCCGCCTGCTGCGATGAGCTTCGCGATCATCGGGTCGTACGCGGTGCCGATCTCGTCGCCCTCGCGCACGCCGGAATCGACGCGGATCCCCTCCGGCAGGCGCAGCCGTTCGAGCCGGCCGGCCTGGGGGAGGAACGAGCGCGGATCCTCCGCATACAGCCGCACCTCGACGGCGTGCCCGCGGAGGGACGAGCCGATGACGTGGGGCGACATGGCTTCGCCGGACGCGATCCGCAGCTGCTCTCGCACGATGTCGACACCAGTTACGAGCTCCGTCACGGGGTGCTCCACCTGGATCCGCGCATTCAGCTCGAGGAACCAGAAGTCGCGTCCCTCGAGGACGAACTCCGCAGTCCCCGCGCTCTCGTAGCCGATCGCGTGCGCGAACGCGACGGCCGCGTCGCTCATCCGGGTGCGTAGCTCCGGGTCGAGCGCCGGGGACGGTGCCTCCTCGAGCACCTTCTGGTGGCGGCGCTGGATCGAGCAGTCCCGCTCGCCGAGCGAGACGACGTTGCCGTGCCGGTCGGCCAGGAGCTGGATCTCGACATGCCGCGGCCGCTCGAGGAAGCGCTCGCAGAAGACCGAGTCGTCGCCGAACGCCGCAGCCGCCTCGCGACGTGCGGCGGCGAGCGCTTCGTCGAGCTCCTCGGCGGAGCGCACGACACGCATGCCTCGCCCACCGCCACCGGCCGCGGCTTTCACGAGAAGGGGGAAGCCGATCTCCTCGGGCGTGCCGCTCGGCAGCACGGGAACGCCGGCAGCGCGAGCCGTCTCCTTCGCCGCCAGCTTGTCGCCGCCGGCCCGCAGCGCCGCGGGCGGCGGGCCGACCCACATCAGCCCGGCGCCGAGCACGGCCTCGGCGAGCTCCGCGCTCTCGGAGAGGAAGCCGTAACCGGGATGCACGGCGTCGGCTCCGGCCTCGCGAGCGGCGCGTACGTGCTCGGCCGGATCGAGGTAAGACGAGATCTCGACGAGCGCATCCGCCGACTCCGCGTGGAGCGCGTCGCGGTCGTCCGCAGCGGCGACGGCGATCGTCTCGACGCCCTCCGCACGGCAAGCCCGGAAGATGCGCAACGCGATCTCTCCACGGTTCGCAACCAGCAGGCGGCGCATGGCGACGGAGTCTAGGTACCGCTCGACTCAGGTCCGGCGCCATTTCGCGCATTCCGCTCTAGCCTTCCCGTTTGACCGACCTTGGAGGAGGAAGGGAAATCGCCGTGCGGCTGAGGTTGAGGGTTGCCGGGGGAATCGCCGTGATCGCTTGCGCGATCACCGGCACAGCGCGCGCGGGAACGGCCCTGATCGTCACCGGTCACGGCTGGGGCCACGGTGTCGGCATGAGCCAGTGGGGCGCGTACGGCTACGCGCTGCACGGCTGGAACTACAAGCGGATCCTCTCTCACTACTACCCCGGCACCAAGATGGGCCGCACCGGCGAGCCGCTCGTGCGCGTCCTGCTCGCACGCGGCGCCCACACCGTCACCGTCGGTTGCGCTGCTCAGATGCGCGTCACCGACGGCAGGCGGCTGACCCGGAAGCTCGCGGCGGGCGTGTACGGCGTGGGGCCGAAGCTCGCGCTACCGGTGCGGCGTCACGGAATCGGCCTTTCCTTCGGGCACCTCGCGGTATTCGATTGCGCCCGGGCGCCGCTCACGTTCGACGGCCGCGCGTACCACGGCACTCTGCTCTTGCGCAGCGACGGGCGTCACGTCTCGGTCGTCAACTCGCTCGCGCTCGACACGTACCTGCGCGGCGTCGTTCCGTCCGAATCGCCGTCGCACTGGCCACTCGCGGCGCTCGAAGCGCAGGCCGTCGCGGCACGCTCCTACGCGATCTCCGAGCTCCGGCCGAACGCGTTCTACGACCTTGTGCCCACGACGAGCGACCAGGTCTACGGCGGGCTCGCGGCGGAGAAGCCGCGGTCCGACCAGGCGGTCTACGCAACGCTCGGCCAGGTCTTGACGTACGGCGGACAAGTCGCGCGGACGTACTACTCCTCGAGCTCCGGCGGCCGCACCGAAGCGGTTGAAGATGCGTGGCCGGGGTCCGCGCCGATCCCGTACCTCCGCTCGGTGCCTGATCCGTACGACACCTACTCGCCGCACCACGACTGGGGCCCGTATCAGCTCTCGGGAGCCCGGCTCGCTGCGCGGCTCGGGCTCAGCAGCCCGGTCGAGTGGCTGCGGGTCCAGCGGAACGCGGCCTGGCGCGTCGACTCGGTCGACTTCCGGTTGGCGTCCGGCCGTCTCGCGACCCGGAGCGGAGCACAGGTCGCGAGGGCGCTCCACCTGCTCTCCACCTGGTTCTCCGTCGGTCAGCTTCAGCTTTCGGCGAGCAGAACGCGCGTGCAGTACGGCAACTCGGTCACGGTTGCCGCCCGCGCTCCGAACCTGAAGGGTGCGCTGCTGTTGCAGCGCATCGGCACCGGTGCGTGGCAGACGATCCGGCAGGTAACGGGCCCGGCACAGGTACGAGTCCAGCCCCACGCGAATGTCGCGTATCGCCTCGTCTTGCCCGGCACGAGCGGGACATCCGTCTCGGTGGCCGTTGCGCCGCGGCTGCAGGTGGAGGCGTTGAGCTCGCGGCTGCTCGCCGGAGAAGTGCTGCCGCGCCCGGACGGATCGGTCGAGGTCTGGCGGCGCGAGCGCGGCCGGTGGCGCGTCGTGGCGCATCCGATCCTCGACTCGCATGGCAAGTTCCGGACGCCGCTGCCGCTCCGCCCGGTCGACTACCGGATCACGGTCGCGGCCGGCCTGAGGCTGGCGGGCGTGCAGACGCGACTGCACGTAACGCGGCGGATGCTCGCCGGCCTGCGCAGCTGAGGACGATGGTAGGCGGCCCGGTGTGGGGCGCCGAGAGCGCCGACCTCAATGCGACGCTGCTCGAGTGGCCGGCAGGAGAAGGGCCGCCCGAGCACGTGAACGAGAGCCTCGACGTCCTCTACGTCGTCCTCGCCGGCTCGGCGACGCTGACGGTCGACGGCGAGTCGCGCGAGCTGAGCGCGGGAGAGGCGACGATCATCGACAAGGGCGCGCGGCGCGCGCTCGTCGCCGGGCCGATGGGCGTTCGCTACCTCACGGCCCACGTCCGTCGCGGGAGGCTTCAGCTCAAGCGCTTCTGACGGCGCGCCGTTTACGAGCCGCCCAGCCCGGCCAGCCAGACCACCAGGGCGATGAGGCCGAAGCCAGCCACGGTCAGGGCCACCCGCAACCGCGAGGGGTGCTCGTGGGCCTCGGGCAGGAGGTCGGAGGCTCCGAGGAAGAGGAACAAGCCGACGTAGACGGCCAGGAGGGCTCCGAGGCCGTGGGCCGAGATGGAAAGCGAGGCTCCGACGGCGGCGCCGGCGATCGGCGCGGCCGCGTCCACAGCCAGCCAACGCAAGGCCCGTCGCCGGCCACCGCCCTGGCGGAGGATGAAGGAGACGGTGTTCAGCCCGTCGGCGAAGTCGTGGCTGGCCACGGCGGCGAAGACCAGGAGGCCGGTGCCCAAGGAGAGGTGTAGCGCGAGGCCTATGCCCAGCCCGTCGACGGCCGAGTGGGCCGAGAGGGCAAAGGCCCCCATCGCTCCGACCCGATGGTGGGCGCGGGCCTGGTCGGAGTCATCGCGGTGATGGAGGACGAGGAGGCGGTTGGCCAGGAAGAACAGGACGAAGCCCAGGGCCACAAGAAGCGAAACCCGCTCCGGCCGGCCCAGCTCGCGCTCAGCCTCCGGAAGGACCTCCAGAAGAGCGATGGCCACCACCACTCCGCCGGACAGAGCTATGAGGTCGCCCAACCGGCTGGCCAGCCTCACCGCCGCCAGCCCGCCCATCGTGGTCGAGAGCGCGGTGCCCAGGGCCAATGGGAGGGCCAGCCAGGGCAGGTTCATAGCCCGAGAACGATAACGGTTCTCATTCCCATCGTCGGCTAGACTAGCCGCGTGGCGACGACGGAGCAAGATCTGTCGGAGCTCCTCGAGCGGAACGGCGTGCGCGCGACGGCCCGCCGGCTCGAGGTGCTCGAGGAACTTGCGCGCGAGAGCGATGACGTGACGGCGCAGCAGCTCTGGGGCCGCCTGCGCGAACGCAACTCCCGCGCCGGCCTCGCCACCGTCTACCGCACGCTTGCGCTCCTGAGCGAGAGGGGCGTGATCGACGTCCTCTCACATCACGGCGGCGAGCAGTGCTACCGCCTGTGCGGCGACGCGCATCATCACCACCTTCTCTGCGAGAAGTGCCACCGCGTCGTCGAGATCCAGGAGTGTGGGCTCGACGACTGGGTCACCGCAGCCGCGAAGCAGCACGGCTTCGTCGCGACCGAGCACCGGGTCGAGATCATCGGCCTCTGCGCCGACTGCCGCTAGGCAGCGGACACGAGCGCAGCGAGCTTCTCGCGGACGTGCTCGGCCGGCACCAGAGCACCCTTCCGCTCGTAGCGCTCGAGCGCGTCGTGCAGCACAGCGGCCGCCTCGTCGCGGCGCCCGGCGACCTCGAGCACCTCGGCAAGGTCGCGCCGCGCGTCGCCTTGCGCTATCGGATTGTCGGTCGTGTCGGCGCGGGTGGCCGCTTCGCGCGCAATGCGTTCGGCTTCGTCGTGCTCCCCGCGGCGGCCGAGCACCTTCGCTCGCACCTGCAACGCAAGAATCTGCGTCGTCACGTCGTCGCTACCGCCCATGGCCGCGCCCTTCAGAGCCCATTCCTCTGCCTCGTCGAGGCGACCGAGTTCGTAGAGGGCCTCTGCATAGCGACATGCTCCCGTCGAGAGCCAAGCGCGCTCCCCCGCCTTCTCGAGGAT
>DASSLB010000178.1:0-2899 GCA_035689945.1 Gaiellaceae bacterium
TGATGTACTCGGACATCTGGAACAGGCCCCAGCGCATCCCCGAGTACTCGGTGTGGTACCCGGCCACGAGCTCCTGCTCGGCTTCGGGCAGGTCGAACGGCGCACGGCTCGTCTCGGCGATTCCGGCGAAGAAGAAGACGACGAGCCCGATGAACTCCGGTGCCGCGTACGGGATCCACGAGCCTTGGCGCGCGACGATCTCCGGCAGGTTGAGCGAGCGGCCGAGGATCACGACGCCCAGCACGCTGAGCGCGAGCGAGACCTCGTACGAGACGAGCTGCGCGCAGGTGCGCATCGAGCCGAGGATCGAGTACTTCGACTCCGACGCCCAGCCGCCGACGATGAAGCCGTAGATCCCGATCGAGCCGAGCGCGAAGATCGCAATCAAGCCGATCGAGACGTTCGCGACCTCACCGTTGATCCGCCAGCCGTGCACGGTCCAGCCCGGGCCCCACGGGATGAACGAAAAAGCGGCGATCGCGGTGAAGGCCGAGACGACCGGCGCGAGGATGTAGGGCAGCTCGATCGCAGACGAGGGCGAGAACGCCTCCTTGCGGACGAGCTTCACGAGATCCGCGATCGGCTGCAGAAGCCCGTACGGGCCTGCGCGGTTCGGCCCGTAGCGGAGCTGCATGCGCCCCATCACCTTGCGCTCGATCAGCGTCAGGTACGCAAACAGACCGAGCAGGATGTTGACGATGACGATCGCCTCGATGATCGCGATCCACCATGGCTCCTGAGGCACTAGGCCGGCACCTCCTCGGCCTTGGCGATCTCCACGACGCCGCCGAGCCCGTTCGCGTGCTCGAGGGCGACCCGCGCGATTCCGTCGCGCAGGTGCCGGTTCACGCGAGCGGGCAGCGTGATCGCGCTCCCGTTCGAGCCGACGGTGACGAAGTCTCCGGTCGCGATCTTGCGCCGTCGTGCGTCGCCCGCCGAGATCTCGAGCTCCGGGTGCGGCCGCTGGAACTGCAGCTCGGCGACGCGCTCCACGGCCGCGCCGGAGAAGAGCGGCTTGTAGGCGACGAGGCGGATCTCGCCCTTCCGCGCTTTCTGCGCCGGTTCGGGCAGCGCCTCGCGCGCGACGTGCTCCTGCGCATCCGGGTAGCCGCGCAGCGGTGCGCGCTCGCCGACCTCGCCGAACGAGAGCCCTCCGTACACGCGCTCGGACACCTCGGCGAAGACAGCTGCCGCGTAGGGCGCGACGTCGACGTCGAACCGGGCCGCCAGCTGTGAGATCCACTCGAGCTCGTCCGGGCACGGCGGCTCGACCGTCCGGCGCAGCCGCTGCAGGCGCCCCTCGAGGTTGACGAAGGTCCCGTCGCGCTCGAGGTAGCTCGTCCCCGGGAGGATGAGATCGGCCCAGCCCGCGGCGAGCCCGCCGTACATCGAGAGCACGATCGTCGCCTCGGCCTGCTCCGCGAGCGCGCGGACGTTCTCGTCTGCGGCCGCCTCGTCTCCCGAGACGACGAGCAGGCCGATCGACTCGACGGCCTCTCCCTCGTCGTCGCAGCAGGCAGCCCAGGCGTCGGTCACGCCTCGGCCGTTCGGCGTCTCGGGGAGATAGAAGGCACCGCAGCCGTCGCGGCCGGCGAGGCCGAGCTTCTCGGCGACCTGTGCCACCGTCGCGCCGCCGCGTCCGCCGGGGCCGGACCAGATCAGGACGACCCGCTCCGCCTCGGCCACGGCCGGGTCGTTGGCGTCGTGGACGACCCTCGCGCCGCTGCGGCGCGCCGACCTGATCCAGAGATCGACGACCGGCGCGCGCTCGACGACGGGCACGTCGCCGAGCACGACGACGACATCGGCATCGCGGATCGAGGAGAGAGGAAGCCGGTAGGCGTCGAGCGCGCCCGAAATCTCCTCCGGCAGCATCGCCTGGTGCGAGTCGAGTCCGACCCGCAGCAGCTTCGCGAGCGCGTACGCCTGCTCGACGGTCTCGGATCCCGAGAGCACGGTGACGATGCGCCCGCGAGCGGCGCGCAGCAGCCGCTCCGCTGCGTCGACCGCCTGCTCCCACGAGACCTGCTCGAGGCCGTGGCGCCGCATGCGCTGCAGGGGCTGCGTGAGGCGATCCTCGGCGTGCAGGTGCGTGTAGGCGAAACGGCCCTTGTCGCAGATCCAGCCCTCGTCGATCTCCGGGTGGTTGCGCGAGAGGATCCGCTTGACCTTGCCCTCGCGCACGGTCGCGTTGATGTTGCAGCCGACGGGGCAGAGGCCGCAGACGGTCGGCACGTTCACGATCTCCCACGGCCGACCCTCGAAGCGGTACTGGGTTGGCAGCAGCGCGCCGACCGGACACAGCTCGGTCACGTTGCCGGTGAACGCGCCCGTGTAGGGCAGGTCCTCGAACGTCGTGATCACCGACATCGCGCCGCGGTTGGCGGCAACGAGCTGGCCGTCCTCCGATACCCCCTCGCTGAAGCGCGTGCACCGGTAGCAGAGGATGCAGCGTTCGCGGTCGAGCGAGATGGTCGGCGAGATCGGGATCGGCTTCTCGAAGGTGAGCTTCTCGAAGCTCATCCGCGTGTTGCCGGGCCCGTAGCGGAAGGTCAGATCCTGCAGTGGGCACTCGCCGCCCTTGTCGCAGACCGGGCAGTCGAGCGGATGGTTGACGAGGATGAACTCGAGCGTCCCGTTCTGTCCCTGGGCTGCGCGCTCGGATGTGCGGGCAGTCTTCACGACCATCCCGTCCTGCGCTGTCAGGGTGCAGCCGGTCTGGAGCTTCGGCATCCCCTCGACCTCGACGAGGCACATACGGCAGGCGCCCACCGGCGCTCCGAGGCGCGGCTCGTAGCAGAAGACGGGGATCTCGACGCCCGCCGCGAGCGCGGTCTCGACAATGCCCGTTCCCTTGGGGACGTGGACGTCACGCTCGTCGATCGTCACCCGCACGAGC
>DASSLB010000179.1:0-6588 GCA_035689945.1 Gaiellaceae bacterium
CGAGACGGTCGCGGAGCCCGGGCCAGCGCTGCTCGAGCTCGTCGATCGCGCCCAGGACGCTCGCCGCCTCGATCTCGAGGCGGCGAGGGAGTCCCGGGAAGAGCGGGGTCAGCGTCCCGGGTAGCCGTACGTCCGGCACGGCGCTACCCGACGATCGCGACGTCGACCGAGGAGATCGACGGCAGGTAGCTCGCGATCTCGCTCCACGTCTCGCCCTCGTCCGCGCTGGCGAACACCTGGCCGGTACTCGTGCCGAAGTAGAGGCCGGGAACGTCGTGCGCGTCGATCGTCATGCCCTGGCGCAGGACGCCGAGGTGCGCGTCCTCCTGCGGCAGGCCCGAGCGCATCGGCTGCCAGCTCGAGCCCGCGTCGCGGGTGCGCCACACGGTCGCCTTGCCCTCGTGCATCGTCCGTCCGTGGCCCCCGTCGACCGGGATGACGTAGAACGTCTCGGTGTCGTGCGGGTGGACGGCCGCAGCGAAGCCGAAGTCCCCCGGCAGCCCCTCCGTGATCTCCGTCCACGACTTGCCGCCGTCGTCGGAGCGGTGCATCCCGACATGGTTCTGCTGGTACATGCGCTCCGGGTTCGAGGAGCGGACGAGCTTGTGCACACAGAAGCCGACGTCCTCGTAGTCCGCGGGCCAGTCGCGGCGCAGCCCCTGGTTTCGGGGAGTCCACGACGAGCCGCCGTCCTCGGTCTGGAACGCGCCGACGCCCTGCACGATCGCGAAGAAGTTGTCGGAGTCGCCCGCGTCGGTGACGAAGCCGGAGATGCCGAGATGGCCGGGAGGCTGGTTCGCGGGGTCGTCCCAGGCCTCGCTGCCATGCTGGCCGCTGAGGGTGGAGAGGAGCGACCAGGTCTCCCCGTTGTCGCGACTCTCGAAGATGCCGGGTGCTTCGACGCCGACGAGCAGGCGGTCGCCCGCGCGCGCGAGCGTCGAGGCCTTCGAGATCTTGCGCCCGTCCTCGTCGCCGTAGGTAAGACCCTCGCTGGACTGGTCCCAGGTCTCCCCGAGGTCGCCGCTCCGCCAGATGGTCGAGCCGTGCCACTCGCTCGCCGCGGCTGCGTAGATCGAGCCGGTGGAGGCGTCGTAGATCGCGTGGTAGACGGGCCAGCCTTCGCAGTACGGGCCGCGCAGCGTCCACTCGCGGCGGTCGTCGCTCTCGAGGATGAACGCGCCCTTGCGTGTTCCGACGGTCAACAGAGTCTTCGACATCGATTCGCTCCTAGCGTTCGCGGGACTGGCGAGAGTGTCGCCGATCGGCGACTTCCTATGGGATGAGACTCCGTTGCCCTGACAAAGTCATCGGTCAGCCGGCGAGCGGCTTGCCCGTCTCGAGCAGCGTCTTCATGCCACTGAGGACATAGGTCCAGCCGGGTCCGGAGACGGCCTCTGCAGTCTTCGGCGCTCCCTCGAGCTGGTCGTGGATGACGGTCAGCAGCGTCGTGCCGTCTTCTTGCGGCGCGATCTCCCACGTGACGCGGCTTGGCTCTTCCGCCGCGAGCTCGGGGTCGTAGCCCGCGACCCAGGCGTGCACGAGCCGCCGTGGCGGGTCCTCCTCCAGCACCGGCTCGTCCCACGCGAGGCCGTGGATGCTCGAGTAGCGTCGCCCGTCGCGTACCTCGATCCGAGCGCCGTGGAAGTAGCGCTCCGTGAACTCCGGCTTCGTGATCGCGTCCCAGATCTGCTCCGGCGTGGCCCGAATGAAGACCTGGTACACCTGGGTGGTCTGAACGGTCGTGGTCGTGCTCATGCCGTCTCCTCCAGTTCGTGCTTGAGATCCGCGAGCGCCGCGACGCGGTGCTCCGTGTACTTGTCGATCCACCTGTCGTGGATCAGCCGGATCGGCACCGGGTTGAGGAAGTGCCGCTTCTCCCGGCCCTCCCGGCGGGTGACGACGAGCCCGGCGTCCTCGAGCACGCGCAGGTGCTTCATGACGCCGAAGCGGGTCATCTCGAGCTCGGACTCGAGCTCCGTGAGCGTGCGGCCGTCGCGCTCGTAGAGCCGGTCGAGCAGGTGGCGTCGCGTCGAATCGGCGAGCGCCTTGAAGACCCGGTCGTCGTCCACGGAGCGATCTTACGTGACCAAAAGGTCACATGTCAACCGGAGTCAGCTGAAGGGCTTCATCAACATGTCGGCGACGACGAGCAGGAGCACGGCGACGTCGACCCGGGCGATGAGCAGGATCCGCTGGATCGCGGCTTGCGTCTCCGGCGCGGTCGGCCCTTTCTCGTCGAGCAGCGCCACGATCTGTCGCGCGCGGGGCGCGAGGACCCCTATGCCCGTCGTGAAGCTGAGCGCGTAGCCGACGAGGCCGATGTCGACCCACGTCGTGTTGAAGCCGATCTCGGGGGAGTTGATGACCATCGTGATTCCCATCGCAAGCACGACGAGGCCCGCGGGCGCGAAGAGTCTTTCGCCTGCGAAGACCGCTTGACGGGCGATGTGGGCCATCTCCTCCGGGCTCTCGGCCCGTTCGGCCCGAAGCGCGAGCACCGTGAGCAGGAGTCCGCCGCCGACCCAGAAGACGGCGACGCTGACGTGGATCAGCTTGAAGATCGCGAATGCGTGGGTTGGGGCGTCGGTGGTCCTCAGCGCGAAGGTGAGGCCGAGGGCGACGAGCGCGAGCGCGACGCCGGCGGTGACCCAGAGGGAGGTGCGGCTGACGCGCGGGGCGGCCGCGATGGGAGTTGTATCCATGGGCGGAGTAAACGGGATCCTGCGGACGGCTACAAGGCTCGCGCGGCCGCGATCAGCTCGTCGAGATCGGGCAACTCGCTCGTCTCGTATGCCCACGCGGCGCGAACGACACCCTCGGCGTCAACAAGAAAGGCGCTGCGCCGCGAGACGTCCCGCATCCCGTTGTAGTCGAACGCGACGCCGAAGCCGTGCGTCGCCTCGGCGTTCCAGTCGGAGAGGAGCGGGAAGTCGAGGTCGAGCGCCTGCATCCAGGCGACGTGCGTGTACGGCGAGTCGCGCGAGATCGCGAACGGCTGCACGCCCGTCTCCTGCAGCTCCGCTCTCCTGTCACGCAGGAGCTCGAGCTCGGTCGTTCAGGTGGAGGACCAGTCGAAAAGGTAGAAGAGCAGGAGCAGCGGCCTGTCATGCAGCAGGTCGCCGATGCTCGCTCGTTCGCGCGGCGTCGTCCACACCACAGCGCCGAGCGGCGCCTTCTGCCCGATCTCGAGCACAGTGCGATCCTACGCAGCCGCTGCCGGCTCGGGCTCTGGCTCAGCGGCGACCTCGGTCGCCGCCGCGATCTCCCGCACGACCTCGACGATGTCGCGGTTGGCGTTGAAGATGTGGAGTTGCCGGTCGGCGCCGTTGCCGCGGCTCAGGATCTCCTCGATGCCGGCCAGCTCCTCCTCCGAGCCGAGGTCGCGCGCATGAGGTCGGAGCGTCTGCAGCGTGCGGCGGATCAGCGCAGCCACCGGGATGCGGTTGCGGCGCCCCGTGTGGAGATCCATCACGGGCGCCGAGAGCCCGTAGCGGGCGGCGAGCCACTTGTTCTCGGTCGTGAGGATCCGGTGGAAAGAAGGGATCTCCTCGCCGCGCCCGACGAGCTCCGCGTAGTGCTTGACGAGCGCCTGGCAGTAGGCGGTGATCGCGATCACGTCGTCGAGCTGCGTCACGGCGTCACAGATCCGGATCTCGACCGTGCCCAGGCGGGGGTGGAGGCGGATGTCCCACCAGATGTGCGTGTAGTCCTGGATGCAGCCCGTCTTCTCGAGCTGGTTCACGACCTGTGCGTAATCGGCGTAGTCGCGAAAGCGCGGCGGCGGGCCCGAGCGCGGGAACGCGGCGAAGACCATGTGGCGCGAGGAGCGGAGCCCTGTGGGCTCGCCCCGCCAGAACGGCGAGCTCGCGGAGAGGGCCACGAGCTCCGTGAGATGGGCGATCAACCCGTTCACGACCTGGATCGCCTTCTCCGCGTCGTCGACTGCAACGTGGACGTGCATCCCGAAGATCAGCTCGCGTCGCGCGATGTACTGCATCTGGTCGACCATCGCGCGGTAGCGATCCTTGGCGGTGATCCGCTGCCGCTCGAAGAGCGAGTACGGGTGCGTGCCGGCCGAGCCGACACGGAGCCCCTTCTCGCCAGCGACGCCGGTGACGTAACGGCGGATGCGCAACAGCTGCTGCCGCACACCCGCCGGTGTGTGGCAGACCGGCGTCGCGACCTCGAGCACCGACTGCATCAGCTCCGAGTTGATCCGCGGCTCGAGCTCGTGCCCCGCCACTGCGGCGAGCACGGTGTCGATGTGCTGGACGAGATCGAAGGTCTCGCTGTCGAGGAGCATGTACTCCTCCTCGACCCCGAGTGTGTACGGGTCGCTCGCGCCGAAAGCGTGGTCGAGCACGCTGCCGCCGGGCGGGAAATGGGAGCCCTTGCCCGTGATCGACGGAGGGATCAGCGAGTCGCTCATGCCGGGACCATATCCCCCTTGTTTGCAGGAAGAAAGCGTCGGCCCAGCACAACGAGCGGGATCCCGATCACCACCGACGAGGCGATCTTGCCCACGAGCTGTCCGTTGAAGAAATCGAGGCCGGACGTGCCGAACGCGAGCACGAGGAAGACGACACTGTCGATCGGTGCGCTCGCGCCGGCCGAGATTGCGACTCGCAGACTGTCATGGATGCGTCCGCGGAGCGGCGCGCCGACGAGGTTATCCACGGTCTCGGAAACGAGAAACGCGACCAGGCTCGCGCCCACGATGCGCCATGTCGAGCCGACGGCGCTGTCGAACTCCTGCCCCGGGAACGCCGGGTGAGAGTGGACGACGAGCGCGACGTACCCGGCGAAGAGCGCCGAGCCGACGAAGCCGAGCCCGATCAGAAGCTGCGCGTTGATCCCGCCTTCGCGGCGGGTCACTCCGGTGTGGTGCGCGAGCTGGACGAGCGCGAGCGCGACGCCGATCGAATAGACGCCGCCGGGCGCCTCGAGATGAGTGAACGGAAGGCGGACGATCTTGTTCGCGCCGATCTGCGCCGACAGCACGACGGCCACGTACAGCCCCGCGAGGACGGAAAGTCTCATCCGGGAAGTAGCGCGTCGGCCTCGATCTCGACCCTCCAGGCGGGATCGAGCAGCCCACGGATGACGAGCATCGACGTCGCGGGCAGAACCGAGCCGAACACCTCGCCGTGCGCGCGCCCGACTGCCTCCCAGTCGGCGGCGTCGACGATGAACGTGCGCGTGCGAACGACGTGCTCGGGCCCGGCACCGAGCTCGTGGAGCGCGTCCAGGATGATCTCGAGGCAGCGCTTCGCCTGCTCATACGGATCGTCCGACTCGATGCCGACCGGAGCGGTTCCGCTCACGTACACATGGCGGCCCTCACGCACTGCGCGCGAGTAGCCGACCGCGTCGGCAAAGGCCGAGACTGCGGGGACGGCGGCGCGGGCCACGTTCCTAGTATCCCGCGAGGTGGAGGCGCTGCGCGCGATCGACGGGTGGGGAGCCGACACGGCTGCGGCGGGCGTGGCGCGTGCAGACGGCGTCGTGGCGACGCACGGCCCGACCGACCGCGAGGTGCCGTGGGCGTCGGTGACGAAGGTCCTCACCGGTGTCGCGCTCCTCGTCGCGGTCGAGGAGGGCACGGTCGATGTCGACGAGCCGGCGGGTCCGCCCGGCGCGACGCTCCGCCACCTCCTCGCCCACGCCTCCGGCTTGCCGGTCGACGGCTCCGAGCCGATCGCCGAGCCGGGCCGGAGAAGGATCTACTCGAACACCGGAATCGAGCTCGCCGCGACGCTGCTCGAGGAGCGCGCCGAGATGCCGTTTGCCGAGTACTTCGCAGGTGCCGTGGTGCAGCCGCTCGGCCTGGCCGGCCGCTTGGCGGGCTCTCCCGCTCACGGCTATCGCGGGCCCCTTGGCGACCTCCTCGCGCTGGGTCGGGAGCTCCTCGCACCGACGCTCGTGGCCGCCGAGACGCTCGCCGAGGCAACGACCGTTCAGTTTCCCGGCCTCACGGGTGTCCTCCCCGGCCTCGGCCGGATGGAGCCGAACGACTGGGGGCTGACGTTCGAGTTGCGCGACGCGAAGTCGCCCCACTGGACCGGCCTCCGCAACTCTGAACGCACCTTTGGCCACTTCGGGGCCACCGGAACCTTCCTCTGGGTCGATCCGGATGCGGGCCTCGTCTGCGGCGTGCTGACGGATCGGCCGTTCGGCGACTGGGCGAAAGACGCCTGGCCTGCCCTCAGCGATGCCGTCCTGATGGGTTAGGTCCGGCCGTCCCTGAAGTTGAGCCGAACGGCCCATAGCCACCGTCCGGTTTCGCGTCGATCATGCGGAGCAATGAGCGAGCGCGGGCTGCATCGCATCGAGGACGACATCGCCGAGACGTGGCTCGAGGACTGGGCTGGTGCCGGTCTTGGAGAGCTCGAGGCGTATCTCGCCAAGCACGCGGACTTTCTGCGGTTCGTCGAGGGGCGCGAAGCGCCCCAGCCGGCGGAGTAGCTCGCAGAGATTCGAGGGCGCGGCGAGCGCGGCTGAGACGCCGCGCTCTGTCGCTCGACCCGAAGTCGCTTAGCCCTCGAACCCGAGTTGGCGCTCGAGCATGCCCTTCGGCATCGCGCCCAC
>DASSLB010000180.1:0-2805 GCA_035689945.1 Gaiellaceae bacterium
AAGCACACGCATGGGTCGTGCGTACCCGTGTCACGCCGAAGCGAACTCGAGAAGAGTCGTGAAGGAGGAGGTGGCGAGGGCCGGACTCGAACCGGCGACACCCCGGTTTTCAGCCGAGTGCTCTACCAGCTGAGCTACCTCGCCGCTGGCGGTCGCTCAGTGTAGCCGGGCTACTTTGCGCATCCTGCGACTGCCGACGATCCGAGCCGCCCCGGGCGAAACGCGATTTCGTCGCAAAGAGCGGGCTTTCTTCGTCGCCAACAAGAGTGAGGCCCCCGTCGGCGGTGACGCCTGCGGGGGCCTCTGGTCGTTCGGACCGGTGCGACCGTGTCGCGGACGACCGTTGATCTGACCTTACTGCCTCTTCGCGCGCAGCGCCGTGGCCGGCTCCGCCGAAAACTCCGCAAATTCCGCGAAGCCCCGCTCGGCAAGCTCTCGCCGAAGCCGATCCGGCGCAACGTAGATGGGCGTGTCGGCGCCCCTCGAGAACGAGAGTACGAGCGTCCCGCCCGGCGCCACGACGCGGGCGAGCTCGTCGAAGAACGGGATCATGTTCGAGAGGACGACAAGGTCGGAGTGGCCGTCGGGGCGCGCAAGCGCCGAGGCGTCACCGACCTCGAAGCTGACCCGGACCGCGACTTCGGAGGGGAGCTTCCGCCGCGCCTCGTCGATCATCCCGGGACTGAGGTCGATGCCGACGATCTCCGCGTCGGGGTAACGCTCCGCGAGCGCGATCGCCACGACACCCGTGCCGGTTCCGAGATCCAGGACTCGGCGCGGCGGCGAGACATCGGCGAGCGCCGCGTCGAGCGCCCACAGGTGGTGCGGCCCGATGCGCGTCTCCCACGTCGGGGCGAGCCCGTCGAACATCGTGCGCAGTGGGCGCCGCAGGATTCGCCAGAGCAGCGGCCGCCGCACGACTGCGTCGGTCACCATCCGGGCGAAGCGCTGGCCGTCGATCACCGTGCGAGGTCGATCACGATTTCGCCGCCTTCCTCGAGCCGAAGAAGCTCCGCGGCGCTGCCGCGTGAGACTGCGAGCGCGAGACTTCCGTAGCTGTCCTCGTAGAGGATCAGCGCGCCGCGCGGGGCGTCCGCGAACGTGCGGGCGAAGACGGCGTAGAACCGCTCACCGCGCGAGATGAGCTCCACGCGTGTACCCGCACCGAGCTCGGTGTCCCCGAGCTGCTCGCGCCGCAAGTTGAGCGCGACGTTGCCGAAGCGATCGACAACGAGCGCGACAGCCCGGATCCGGTTCTGCCCGACTTCCGGCTGCGGGATCTCGATCCGCACGAGTGCGTCGGGATCGACCGGCGGGCCGAGCTCCTCGAGCGACACGCCCGCCGCGAGATGCGCCGCGGCCGGCGCAAACAGATCGCGGCCGTGGAAGGTACGCGAGACCGGCTGCAGCGAGTAGTCCGGGTTGGCGAGCTCGTGCGCCTGCGCAACACCGCCGAAGGCGTCGGCGGCCGGCAGGAGGAGACCGTTGTCGGGGCCGACGTGGAGCCGCCCCTCCTGGTCGCGCAAGGCGAGGGCGCGCCGCCCGCTCCCCACTCCCGGATCGACGACCGCGAGATGAACGCCGGCCGGCATGTAGGGGAGCGTGTTCGCCAGCACGAGCGCGCCCTGCAACACGTGTCCGGGCCGAACTCCGTGCGTGACGTCGATCACCCGCGCGTCGGGAGCGATCGTCGCGATCACACCGTGACACGTGCCGACGAAGTCGTCCTGCAGCCCGAAGTCGGTGAGGAACGTGATGATCACGAGACGGAACGTAATGCTTCGACGAGCCCATCGAGGTCGTGAATGTCGGCGACGGCGGCGACGTCGAGACCGGCTGCTCGCGCCTCGGCTGCGGTTTGCGGGCCGATGGCGACAACCGGCATGCGCGCACCGGTCGCTGCGAGAGCCCGGGCAGCGGAGCCGGACATGAGGAGCGCGATGTCGGCGTCCGGCGGGACGGGGCGCAGCTCGATCGTCCGGTAGAGCGGCAGGAAGTCGCCGTCGAGAACATCTCGCCGCGCACCCTCCGCGGCAGCGAGCAGGATCGTTCCCTCCCGCAGTTCCTCGCGCAGGCCTTCCTGGGTGTGGGTGGCGGCGACGAGGTCGACGCGCAGCCCGTGAGAGCGCAGAGCGTCTGCCGTCGCCGGCCCGATCGCGGCGATGCGGTTCGCGGTGACGCCGCGCCGCGCGAGCTCATGCGCGCCGTTGCGACTCGTGACCACGAGCCAGTCGTACGCGCTCGCGTCGACAGGCTCGTTTCCGAGCGGCTCGACGCGAATCAGTTCGCAGAGGATCGCGTCGTGCCCGAGCGACTCAACGCGGGCGGTGAGCTCCTCACGAGTGACGAGTACTCGCATCCGCCAGCTCCATCCCGAGCGCTGCAGGGTCGGTGCCCGTACGCCGCTCGATCCACGACCCGTCCTCGGCCGCGACCAGACCGGTCAACGTCGAGCCGTCGTGGTGCGCCGCAACCGGAGCCAGACAGCCGCCGCCGACGGCCGCCACCACAGCCCGCTCAGCCTCCACCCGCTCACGCGTCTCCGAATCGTCGGCTGCCGTGACGAGATGAACGTCGTCTGCCCGCACCTGGAGCGCGAGAGCCCCCTGCCCCGCCTCGGGCAACATCGCGTCCGGCTCGAAGCGGTGCCCGATCTCGTGTGCGAGGCCGAGCCGGTCGAGCCCGCACGCCGCGAGAACGATGGCGTCGAGCCCGCGCTCGCCCCGTTTCCGCAAGCGCGTGTCGATGTTGCCCCGGAGCGGCTCGATCGAGAGCGACGGATCGGCCGCAAGCAGCTGTGCCTTC
>DASSLB010000181.1:0-4686 GCA_035689945.1 Gaiellaceae bacterium
GACGCTTCGAGCAACGCGAACTTGTACGCCCACGTGCGGAAGCTGCTCTCACCGCGGAAATCGCCGAGCCGACGCAGCACCGAGACGGCGGCGTCGTCGGCGGCTTCCTGGGCAAGCTCGTCGAGCTCGGCCGCCGAGAGCTGGGGGATGGAACCGCGCCGCCGGAACACTTCGAAGCGGGCCGCTCGCAGGAGCAGCCCGTGTAGACGCGCCACCGCTTCGTCGCGGCGGGCACCCTGTGCGTGCAGGTCGAGATGCCATTCCTCGAGCCCGGTGGGGGCTGCTGCCAGCGCGCTCACATCAGGATTAGTGTCGGCGGGGGACAAGGTCTTACCTTCTACCGGCGCGCGCGTTCGCTACGCGGCAGCAAGCGCGGACGTCCGCTCTGCCATCTGACGGTCTTTCTCGGTGATTCCGCCCTCGGAATGGGTCGTCCAGCAGACGATCACGCGGCGGTAGCGGATATCGATGTCCGGATGGTGGTTCTCGCTCTCGGCGAGCTCCGCGAGCCTGTCGACGAACTCGATCGCCGCGGAAAACGAGGGGAACTCAAACTCCCGCACGAGCCCGCCCGCTTGCTCCTGCCAGTCGGTCATGCGTGGAGTATTCCCCGTGCGGGACGCGCAAACGCCGCTCGTACGTACAAGACTGCGGAGGAGTGCGTGAGCCAAGTGACCGGGATCTCGTACGGCGGGCGCGTCGCGGCGACCGGGAAGCCGCTGCCACGCTCTTTCGCCGCTACTGGCGCGACGCGTGGCGCGCGGCTTTTGCGATCACCGGCCGGCGCTCGTTGGCAGACGACGTCGCCGCGGATGGATTCGAGCGCGCTTTCGCCGCTCTGGGGCGTTTCGACGAGCGGCGTCCGTTCGGGCCGTGGCTGCATCGCATCGTCGCCAACCGCGCGCTCGACCTGCTGCGCGCGGAACGCCGTCTCTCGGACGAGGAGCTTCCGGACATGCCTGACGTCGCCCCCGTGCATGCCTCGGGAGACCGCGGCCTGCTCGCGGCGGTTGCCGAGCTCTCGCTCGAGCGACGCGTTGTCGTGGTGCTGCGCTATGGAGTCGGGATGACTCCCGCCCAAATCGCAGACGCGCTCGATCTCCCGGTCGGGACCGTGAACTCGCGCCTCGCGCGAGCGCTCGAGCAACTGCGGGAGTCCGTGGAGGTCGAGCATGTCGAGTGAGCTCGAGCGGCGGCTCGGAGGCCTGCTGACCGAAGCCCCCGAGCCCGATCCGGGAGCGGGGGAAGAGGCGTTGCATCGGGCGCTGCGGGCGCTGCACCCCGTGGACACACCGCGCCGAGGGCTCCGCACCGCCGTGCTCGTCTTCGCAGCCGCAGCCGTCCTGCTCGGAATCGCGGCCGGCTCACTCGCCGCCGCCGGGGCACTCCACGTCAGCTTCGGCCAGAAGGCGGAGCAGCGTCTGCCGGCGATCAAGCAGCTCGTGCTGCCGAAGGGGGCGAACGGCATCGCCGCGATCGTCGACGGCCGGCTTTCGGTCGTGATCAAGGGCGGTTTCAGGCTCGAAGGGCTGAGCGCCACGGCCGTGGCACTCTCGCCGCACGCGTTGTTCGTCGCCGCCGGCATCGGCCACTCGCTGGTCGCCATGGCACCCAACGGACGCAGGGCGTGGTCGCACCCGACCCGTGGTCGCGTTGCCGCAATTGCCTGGGCGCCTGACGGGCTGGAGATTGCGTACGTCGTCCGGAGCGCGCGCCGCCTAGCGTTACACGTGATCTACGGGAACGGAGAGAACGACACGACGATCGACCGCTCGGTACGCGCCGTCCGGCCATCCTGGCGTGGCGACTCCCTCGCCTTGGCCTACGTCGGCGCAGGCGGGAGGGCGGTCGTCTACGACTTCTCGCACCAGAAGCGAGACCTCGTGCCGGTGAGAGCCCCGGTACGCGGTGTCGCATTCCCGCCGCAAGGCGATTCCCTCGCCCTGGAGACGCCGAGTGGCGTATGGCTCGCCCACGGACGTGAAGCGAACACGGAGACCACCGGTAGCGTGGAGGCATTCGGTTGGCTGAACGGGGGCCTGGCCGTCGCGGTTCCAACTCTCGATTCGGCTCGGCTGCACCTCTTCACAAACGCCGGCACCCCGCGTGGCTCTTACAAGGTGCATGGGATTGTCGTCGCAGTGACCCCGAAGCTGGTGCTTGTGAGGACGCAACGCGGCCTCGTCGCCGGGCGCTTGACGCTCCTCAGCCTCCCGAGCGGCACGTCGGTTCGCGACCTGCAGGTCGGCTAACGCGGCCAGACCGAGATCGCGACGTACCGCGTCGACGACGCGAGCTTTGTCGTCCACATGCGCTTCAGTGTTCCCGCCCGGAGCTCGGTGAGGTAGCCGTTCAGGACCGAGCTCGTGACGACGTCACCGCCGAGCGTCGCGAGGTTGAACGACCCGTAGGGCATCGCGGCCGAGCCGTGGCGTCCGTACGTCCGCCACGACACGGTCTCGATCGAAGATCCGTAGCCGCTGGTGACGAGCGCCCGCGTGCCGGAGAAGGCAATCTCCTGCGGCCCTTTACCTGCGGCGATCTCGCGCAGCGGACTGCCGGTCGCGGCGTCGAATACCGTCACGAAACGCGCCGCGGACGAGCTGACCCACACGGTTCGTCCGTCAGGTGCGAACTCGATTCCATGAGCGGTGAGACGAGGATGGATCCGCCCCGCGACGCGCGGACGGCGAACGTTCGAGGTGTCGAGCCGGACAATCGTCGTCGCCGTCTCGCCCAACGCGACCCACAGGCGCCGTCCATCCGGGCTGAAGTCGAGGTGGTGAGCCTCGTACCCGACGAACACCCGTCCAACGATCTGCCGCCGCCACAGGTCGAGCACCACCAGCAGGCCGCTGCCGCTGTCGGCGACGTAGGCGTAGCGACCTCCGGGAGAGATGGCGGCCACCTCGGGCATCCGAAAGCCGTGAAAGACCTTGATCGGCCTGAGCGAATGCCAGGCGAGGACCGTCACCGTGCCGTGGGGGTTGACGACCACGGCGGGGCCGTGGAGGGCCGTGGCGACCATCAGTGGATCATCGAGATGGACACGCTTGAGCACGCTGCCGCCGTGCGGTCCGAGCGAGACGGCGAAGACCTCGTTCGAGAGCTCGGCGACGACGAGCGCGACCGGCCGCCCACCGGACGTAGCAGCCACGGAGCAGGGGAGGAGGAGTGCGGCGACGACGGCCGTGAAGGCGAGGATCGTGCGCATGCTTGCGATACGCGCGCGGCAGGCCGAGCGGTCCCGGGTGAGCTACGGTTGTCCTCGTCGCGGGGCGTGGCGCAGCCTGGTTAGCGCGTTGGTCTGGGGGACCAAAGGTCGCCGGTTCGAATCCGGCCGCCCCGATGAGATCTCCGCAAGTCCGGCCGCCGATCCCGGATACGACGGAGCCCGCCTTTGTGGCGGGCCCCGGGTAATAGCGTCACGCTCGGCGAGCGTCTAGAGGCTCAGGTTCGGGTAACACGTGATCTCGGTCCATTCGTGTGTCTTCTTCAGGTACATCGCGATGTAGCCCTTCGGGTGCGCCGAGCTCGGCCCGTACCAGACGCCGTAGAAGGCACGTCCGTATACACCCGTCCGCCAGATGATCTTCCTCCCGCTCTTCCGCCACGTTCCCCGCGTCGTTCCCTTGAGCGTTCTCCCGTAGAGCTGGAGTGCGCTGATGTAGCGGCCGTGGCCCATCAGCTTGAAATACGCAGGGATCTGCACCTGTCCGACCGCCATGCACTCGTAGATCCCGAAATAGGGATGTGAGGCGGCGATCGCATTGGCCCGGCTCGCGAAGCCCAACGCGACCGCGGCGACGACGACGAACGCACATACAACACCAAGGAGGGCTGTAGCCCTCTCTCGTACGAACCGCAGCACGACATACCCCTCTCTGTAGACCCTCCGGAGCCGCCTTGAGGCGGCCCTGCCGACTTCTCTATCGCGGTCCGCTGTTCTTACCGCGCGGGCTGAGACTAGGACGGTCGTCTGCCAGATCAAACCCGCTGAACGTCCAGCTCGACCCGACCGATGGCCGAGGACCGTCCCCGAGCCGGCCTCCGAGTTCAGGCAGACTCGAGCGCTCAGCTCGCCGCCGAGCCGGCGGCCTCCACGACCTGGTCGAGCCACGGGCCAACGGCGAGATCACGGGCACCGTCTTCGCCGAACTCGCCGACCGACCAGCCGTCGAAGCCGTACGCCTCAGCCGAGCCGCTGGCCTTCATCCCCTCGCGCACCGGCCTGATGTAGATCCCGGAGCCGCGCTCGTTCATCTGCATGAGCAGGTCGCGGATGAGGCTGAACGTGCGCTCCTCCTCCGCCGTCGACCACAGCTCGTCGCCTGCCGGCCCGAGCGTGAAGTGGTGCTCGTCGTCCATTCGGGACCTCCTCGATAGCGGGTGAGCCAGAACCTAACGCGCGAGCACGTCGGACGAGCAGCCTGCGACGAGCGCGTTCCGCCAGTCCTCAACGCCAGCCAGCTGAGGATGCTCGACGTCGACAGCGACGTCCGGCCACGAATCGAGGCCGAGCGCGTGTCCCCCGGCGACGGAGCCGATCTCCAAGAGCTCGTCCACTGCGAAGACGTCCCGCCGTCCCGATTGGCGCCGCGCGATCCCGTCGAGCTCGCGCAGCTCCTCGAGGGGGTCGATCCGCACGTTCGAATCCGAGCCGATGCACAACTCGATGCTGCGATG
>DASSLB010000182.1:0-10083 GCA_035689945.1 Gaiellaceae bacterium
TCGAGATGCCGCGCTCGTGTTCCTCTGGCAGCCGGTCGGTGTTCTTCCCGGTCAGCGCCTCGACGAGCGCCGTCTTGCCGTGGTCGATGTGACCTGCGGTGCCGACGGTCAGCGGCATGCCAGTACTGCGTTTGCGGCCTCCTCGGCCTCGTGGTCCGTCAGCGTGAGGCAGTCGAGCAGGAACCGGCCATCGCGGACGACCCCCACGACCGGCGGATCACCTGCGCGAAGAGGGACGGCCAGTGATTCTTCGAGAGCGCAGGCAAAACTCGGCAGCTCCGCGAGCGGCAGTGCGCCGCCGCCCACGCGACCCACGGTTTCCTCGACCTCACCACCGGTCGCCGCGGCGAGCCGTTTCGCACGCGCGCGCACCGTCGCCGTCTCCTGGGCGAGCGTGCGCAGGACGGGAATGCGCTCCGGCGCCTCGAGGTGCAGCAGGAGCGTGCCTTCGAGCGCCGCGAGCGAGAGCTTGTCGATCCGTAGCGCACGCTGGAGGGGATGCCTGCGCAGCCGCTCCACGAGCTGGGCGCTCCCGAGGACGATCCCCGCCTGCGGGCCGCCGAGGAGCTTGTCGCCCGAGAAGCAGACGAGGTCGGCGCCGGCCGCGAGCGACTCGCGCGCCGTCGGCTCAGCTTCCACCGGCGCGACCGCGCCGGAGCCGAGGTCGTCGACGAGCGGGAGATCGTGGAGACGCGCGACCGCCGCGACCTCCTCGAGCCGTGGACGCTCCTCGAAGCCGACGACGCGGAAGTTCGACTGGTGCACGCGGAGGAGGAGCGCCGTCTCCGGCCCGATCGCCCGCTCGTAGTCGGCGGCCCGCGTCCTGTTCGTCGTTCCCACCTCGACGAGTCGCGCGCCCGAGCGCGCGAGCACGTCCGGGATGCGGAAGCCGTCCCCGATCTCAATCAGCTCTCCCCGTGACACGACCACCTCGCGTCCCTCCGCGAGCGCAGCGAGAGCGAGGAGGACAGCAGCCGCGTTGTTGTTGACGACGAGCGCCGACTCCGCGCCGGTGAGGCGCCGCAGGACCGCGGCGACGTGATCCTGGCGCGACCCGCGCGAACCCTCGCCTAGGTCGTACTCGAGGTTCGAGTAGCTGCGCGCGACCTCGGCCACGCGGGCGACAGCCTCCTCCGCGAGCGGCGCGCGGCCGAGGTTCGTGTGGACGACAACGCCCGTCGCATTGAGGACGCGGCGCAGGCGCGGCCGCCGCGCATCGGACAGCTCCTCCCGCAGCCGCGCGGCGAGATCTCCCGGATCGGAGCCGGCCCGGATCTCCTCGCGCGCCCGCTCGATCACCGCACGGGCGGCGTCCACCGCGAGCGGGTCGCCGGCCTTGCGCGCGAGCTCGTCCACCGAGGGGAGATCGCGAAGCTCCACTACTGCGCGTCAGCCTTCTCGGGCGCGTGTGGGCTTGGCCGCCCGTCGCCGGTGCGGTAGGCGTCGAGCACGGTCTCGAGGGCCATGCCCGGCTCGTCGGTCAGCGTCAGCAGAGCGAGATCCTCCGCCGAGACCATCCCGTCGGCGAGCGCGCTGCTGCGCACCCACTCGAGCAGCGGCGTCCAGTACGCCGTGCCCATCAGCACCACGGGGAAGTGGAGGACCTTGCCGGTCTGGATCAGCACAAGCGACTCGAACAGCTCGTCCGCCGTGCCGAACCCACCGGGGAAGACGCAGAAGCCCTCGGCCGCCTTCACGAACATCGTCTTGCGGGCGTAGAAGTGGTCGAAGACGAGGCCGAGGTCGATGTAGTCGTTCATCCGTTGCTCGTGCGGCAGCTCGATCCCGAAGCCCACGGAAAGCCCGCCGCCCTCGCGGCAGCCGCGGTTCGCCGCCTCCATCACGCCGGGCCCGCCGCCGGTGACGACCGCCCAGCCCGCTTCGGCGAAGAGGCGTGCCGTCTCGCGCGCGAGCTCGTACGGCTTCGATCCCTCGAGCGAGCGCGCCGACCCGAAGCAGGAGATGGCCGGCCGATCGATCCGCTCGACCGCTTCGAACCCGGCGAAGAACTCGTCCCCGATCGCCCCCGAGTGGGCGCGGAGACGCTCGAGCGTGTGGTGGGTCTGGAGGAGCTCGCGGTCCTGCATCGGCCTAGAGCATCCCGCTGTGGCGCGTCGCGAGCAAGCCGCCGACGAGCGCTGCGGCCAGCAGCACGTAGAGCGTCGCGAGCTGTGCCGCGCGCTCCCGGTCGGGCGCGTACGCCTGAACCGGCACGCCGTCCTCGAACCGGATCTGCGGTCTGTGCCACGTGTCGGTCACAGCGCGCCACACAGTGCCGCCGTCGAGGAAACCGATCGGGAGCAGGTTGAAGGCGTTGAGGAGGAAGCCGATGTTCGCGAGCACCACCAGCCATGTCGAGTTCTGGGCCGCTCCAATGGCCCAGACGGCCGCCGCACCCAACCCGCCGACGAAGGGGCCGGCGAGCGAGATCAGCGCGCTGCTCGCCGGCGCGAGCCCGGCGTTCTGCACGGTGACGAAGGCGCCGAGGAATGGAATGAACGTCGGCAGCGAGACGGGGACTCCCTGCCGCCGAGCCTCGGCGACGTGGCCGAGCTCGTGCACGAGGATCAACAGGACGAAGCCGAGCCCGAAATGCCAGCTTCCGAACCAGAACGAGTACGCGGCGAACGAGACGAAGAAGGTGCCGAACTTCACGAAGACGAAGCCCCACTTGAGCGCTGCTCCGCCGATTACGACCGCAAGGCCGGCGAGCCGCTCGAGTGAGCGGCGGATGATCCTGCGCTCCGATTGTTCGGCCTGCACGCTCACGAGCCTCGGCCTATCCATTCCTCGCCGCCTGCATAGACCTCCTTCTTCCAGAGCGGGATCGTCGTCTTCAGGGTCTCGATCGCCTCGCGGCAGGCGTCGAGCGCCGCCGAGCGGTGCGGCGCGGAGACGGCGATGACGACACTCGCCTCGCCGATCTCGACACGGCCGAGACGGTGGTGGATCGCAACGGTGCAGAGGCCGTGCCGCTCGGTCAGCTCGTCACCGAGGCGCGAGAGCATCGGCTCGGCCATCTCCTCGAAAGCCTCATATTCGAGGTGCTCGACGTCTCGCCCGCGCGAGTGTCTGCGGACGGTGCCGACGAAGCTCGCGACGGCTCCGGCTTCGGGATCTTCGACCTCCCGCAGCACGGCTGCGATATCGAGCGGACCTTCGACGAGCCGGAACGAGCCGCCGCTGACGGGCGGGATGAGCGCCACCTCGTCGCCGTCCGCGAGCTCGTGCCCGCGCTCCACGTACTCGCGGTTCACGGCGTAGAGAAGACCCGGCGGCTCGGAGCCGAGGTCGAGCCGGGGCCAGATGTCGTCCACGCGCGTCACGTCCTCGAGCTCGACCTGCGAACGGCCGGCGCGCTCGCGAATACCGGCAAAGAGGCGAACGGTGACGCGCACACCGCGATCTTGCCTGTCGCAGATACACGTGAGGCCGGCGGATGCCGGCCTCACGCGACCAAGGAGAAGATTCCAACCGTCCTGCGGGGCTCGGTTGACTGAACAGCCAGTCAAGCATATACGGCGCCACGGGGACGTGTCTACGATCTCGCCATGGCGGCCACCGGCGACCGGCGGACCGAGTCCGGAATCGAGGTGAAGCCGGTCTACTCCGCAGCCGACGCGCCACGCGAGCTCGAGCCGCCCGGTGAGTACCCGTACACCCGCGGCCCCTACCCGGACATGTACCGCGGCCGTCCGTGGACGATCCGGCAGTACGCCGGCTTCGCCTCGGCGGAGGAGTCGAACGCGCGCTACCGCTATCTCCTCGAGCGCGGCCAGACCGGCCTCTCGATCGCGTTCGACCTGCCGACGCAGCTCGGCTACGACTCGGACGACCCGCGCGCGCTCGGCGAGGTCGGCCGCACCGGCGTCGCGATCGACTCGATCGCCGACATGGAGATCCTGCTCGCCGGGATCCCACTCGGCGAGGTCTCGACGTCGATGACGATCAACGCGCCCGCGTCGCTCCTGCTCCTCCTCTATGAGCTCGTGGCCGAGGGGCAGGGCGTCGAGCCCGACGCGCTCCGCGGCACCGTCCAGAACGACATCCTCAAGGAGTACATCGCCCGCGGGAACTACATCTTCCCGCCGCGGCCGTCGATGCGACTGACGACCGATCTGTTCGCGTACTGCGCGGAGCGGATCCCGCATTGGAACACGATCTCGATCAGCGGTTACCACATCCGCGAAGCGGGCTCGACCGCAGTGCAGGAGCTCGCCTTCACGCTCGCGAACGGCATCGCCTATTGCGCGGCGGCGGTCGAGGCCGGGCTCTCGCCCGACGAGTTCGGCGGGCGCCTTTCCTTCTTCTTCAATGCGCACAACGACTTCTTCCAGGAAGTGGCGAAGTTTCGGGCGGCGCGGCGGTTGTGGGCGCGGATCATGCGCGAGCGGTTCGGGGCGACGAACCCGCGCTCGCTCGCCCTTCGCTTTCACGCGCAGACCGGCGGCTCGACGCTCACGGCGCAGCAGCCGGAGAACAACATCGTCCGGGTGGCGATCCAGGCGCTATCGGCCGTCGCCGGCGGCGCGCAGAGCCTCCACACGAACTCCTTCGACGAGGCACTTGCGCTGCCGAGCGAGCACGCCGCGCACGTCGCGTTGCGCACGCAGCAGATCATCGCCGCCGAGGCGGGAACCACCGAAACGGCCGATCCGCTCGGAGGCTCCTACTACATCGAGTCGCTGACCGACGAGCTCGAAGCGCGCGCGTGGGAGCTGATCGAGCGGGTGGACGAGGCGGGTGGCGCCGTCGCCGCCGTCGAGTCGGGCTTCGTCCAGGAGGAGATCGAGCGAGCCGCATTCGAGTTCCAGCAGCAGGTCGAGTCGGGCGATCGGGTCATCGTCGGCGTCAACCGCTTCCACGAGGACGAGGTGGAGCGGATCGAGCTGCTGCGGATCGACCCGGCGGCCGAGCGGCGCCAGCTCGAGCGGACGGCAGGCGTTCGCGCCGAACGGAACGCGGACGAGGCCGCCGCGGCGATCGACGCGGTGCGCGAGGCAGCGCGCGGCGACACGAACCTGCTGCCGCCGATGCGCGAGGCGCTGCGTGTGCGCTGCACCGTCGGCGAGATCTGCGAGGCCCTGCGCGAGGAGTGGGGAATGTACGACACGCAGCGGCCCCGTTCCTGACCGGGATTGGAATCCCGAGCGCTTTCCTGGCGCGCTTCCGAGCGGCGGTCACGTGCTGACGATCGTGATCCGAGGAAACCAACACGCGCCGGACGCCTCGTTCACGCCGTACAACCACTACTCGATGTTGCGCACGATCGAGGACAACTGGAATCTCGGTTGCCTCGCCAACACCTGTAACACGGCGGACGTGCCGGCGATGAACGACCTCCTCGACCGGCGGAGATAGCCGACCTTCTACGGGAGCGCCGGCCATGAGCCGGCGCTCCCGGAGCTTCAGCCCACCCGGAGCGCGTCGTTGGCGCCGACGAGCAGCGCGCTGCTGCCGAAATCCGCGCGCGAGAGCGCGTTCACCCGCGCCACGACGTCGCTGGATCCGTAGATCAGCCGCGGCGCACCGCCGACCATCTGCACCGGCAGGAGCTTCCCGGAGACGAGCATTCCGTCGGCGCCGAGCGTCACGACGAGGATCGCGCACTCGCCGAGAACGCCGCCGGTGGAGAGTGCGTTGCCCGCGGTCGCGAAGTTGCCGACCGAGTACGCGATCGGCGTGCCGTGGAAGAGCTGGAGCCCGCGCAGCACGTGCGGTCCCGAGGCGACGACAAGATCTGCGCCCGCGGCGACGATCGCGTGCGCGAACTGGCGCTCGTTGCCTCGATTCTCGCCCAGGAAGTACTCGGTGCCGGCCGGCACGTGCTGATGGTCGACACCCTCGGCGCCCGCATGCAGGACGGCGACGACGAGGTCGGCCTGCGCTACCGCCCGCTGCACGAGCGCCTGGGCTGCGGGGACATTTGTCAGGCTCTGCGCCCACGGGTACGGCGCGAAGCCGACGACGGCCACGCGCACGCCTTGCGCGTGAAGGACCGTGATCTCACCCGGCCTTCCGCTCCAGCGCAGCCTGTAGCGGGCAAGCGCCCGCAGAGTCTGCTGCTGGCCCGAGGCGCCGTAGTCGAAGGCGTGGTTGTTCGCGAGGTTGAGGTCGTCGAGGCCCGCGCCGCGCAGGAGGGCCGCCGACTGCGGCGGCGACTGGAAGGCGAAACAGCTCCTGCTGTGGCTTCCGCATTTCGACGTTCCGCCGGAGCTCAACGTCCCCTCGAGGTTCCCGATCGCGACGTCGGCTCGGCGGAGCGGTCCGCGAACTCCCGCGAAGAGGGAGGACGGGGCAGGTCCGAGTAGCGCGATGTCCCCCGCGAACGCGATCGTCACGCGCGGCGAAGGCGCCGCGGTCGCCCGGCCGGAGAAGGCCGCCGCCGGCAGCTGGAGCAGCGCCCAGGCCGAGGCGGCGACGGCCAGCCCGGAGAGCCCGGGTCTCAGTCGGTCCACCACCCGGGCACGATCTCGCCGTCGTTCTCCTCCGCGATCGGCGCGCCGAACGCGATCAGCGTGATTCCGTCGGAGCCGGCCTCGAGATTGCGCATTACACCTGGGCCGATGCGCAGGATGTCCCACTGCCGGAGCTCGTGGATCTCATCATCGAGCTTGATCCGGCCCGAGCCCTCGGCGATCACGTAGATCTCCTCCTGCTCCGAGTGCGTGTGGCCGAACGGCTGACGTACTCCGGCCGGCAGCTTCTCGATGCCGACGCCGCCGACCGAGCAGCCAAGGTGACGCTTCGGGAAGCGGACGTCCATGCCTTCCGGCATCTGGAACTTCGGCGCGACATTCTCGACGTCGCCGAGATTCACGATCGTGTAGTCGCTCATGCGCGGCAGGCTACGGCCTAGGCTGGCCGCGTGCGCATCCTGCTCGTCTCCCAGATGTACCCGGGGCTCGACGCGCCCGACCTCGGGACGTTCGTCGCCCAGGTCGAGCGAGAGCTCACGGCGCGTGGCCACGCGATCGAACGCGCCGTCCTCGACACGCGGGCCGGCGGGAAGCTCCGCTACCTGACGCTTGCGCAAAGGACGCTCGCCGCCGGCCGCCCCGACGTCGTCTACGCCCACTTTCTCGTCCCCTCCGGCCTGATCGCCGCTCTCGCCAGTCGCGCGCCGCTCGTCGTGACCGCGCACGGGAGGGACGTCCGGAACGTCGGAGCGATCCCCGGGGTGGCGGCTGCGACCCGACTCGTCGTGCGCCGGGCGACGGCGGTGATCTGCGTCTCCGACTACCTGCGGCTCGAGCTCGAGACGAAGCTGCCGGAGGCGCGCGGCAAGGTCGAGGTCGTCTCGAGCGGGGTCGATCGCGAGCGGTTCGCCGTCTCCCCGGCGCCGCCCGGGCCGCCCGGCTTCCTCTGCGTGGGAGCGCTCGATGAGCGGAAGAACGTGATCCGGCTCGCCGACGCGTTCTCGCGGCTCGGCGTGGGGACGCTCACCTTCGCCGGCGACGGGCCGCTCAGGTCTCGGCTCGAGGGTCGCGCGGGTGTCCGGCTGCTCGGGCGCGTCGCGCACGGCGAGATCCCGCGTCTGCTCGCCGAGTCCCATGTGCTTGCGCAGCCGAGCCTGGTGGAGCCGCTCGGGCAGGCGCTGCTCGAGGCGATGGCCTGCGGCCGCTCGGTCGTGGCGACGCGGATCGGCGGCCCGCCGGAGTTCGTCCCGCCCGAGGCAGGCGTGCTCGTCGATCCGCTCGACATGGCTGCGCTCGGGCGCGGGCTCGAGCAGGCCGCTGCGCTGCCGTGCCCGAACGAGGCCGCCCGCGCGGCAACCGAAGAGCACGACGTCCGCCGCCAGGCGGAGCGGATCGAGGCGATCCTCAGCCGGGCTGCTGCTTCTGCTCGAGATCCGCGAGCCTGACCTCGACGAGCGGCCGGATCCGATCCTCGAGCCCCTCCTCCCGCGCGAGGGCGAGGGCTCGCTCCCAGCTCTCGCGCGCCTTGGCCGGATCGACGCCCTGCTTGAGGCGGTTGTCGCCGGTCACGAGCAGCTTCTGGATCCGCGCCCGGACGTCCTCTTCCACAAGTCGACGCTAACAGCCAGGATGAGCGGATGCGCACGCGCAGGTCGAAGCCCAAGCCGCTCCGCGTCCTCATCGCGGACGACCACCGGCTGTTCGCCGAGGCGCTGGAGGCGATTCTCGGCACCGACGAGCGGATCGAGGTCGTGGGTCAGGCAAGCGACGGCGAACAGGCGGTCGAACTCGCGCGGAAGCTCGGCCCCGATGTCGTCCTCATGGACGTCAGCATGCCGGTGCTCGACGGCTTCGAAGCCACGCGCGAGATCCGGGCGGCGAGCGACCACGTCCGCGTGCTCATGCTGACCGGATCCAACTCGCGGGCCGACGTCGACCGCTCGCGGGCGGCCGGTGCGTCGGGCTACGTCACGAAGGACCGCATCGCTTCCGAGCTCGTGGCGTCGATCGTCGAAGTCACGCGTGGGCGGGTACCCTGAGCGGGTGCTCGCGTTCCTCGCAGTGGTCCAGGTGCTCATCGTCGTCGCCCTGACGACACTCGTCCTCATGCACTCCGGCCGCGATGCAGGCATGGGCGGGATGGGTTTCACACCAGCCTCGCAGGGTGGAACGCATATCGTCGAACGGAACCTCACGCGGGTCACGCTCGTGCTCGCGGTGCTCTTCTTCGCGAACAGCATCGCCCTGTTCCACTACCTCAAGTAGCTCGCCTTAGGGCTACACTGCGCGGGCTCTCGCGCTGGTGGCGGAATTGGTAGACGCGCTAGGTTGAGGGCCTAGTGGCCGCATAGGCCGTGGAGGTTCAAGTCCTCTCCAGCGCACTCGCAGGCCGCCGTCTTGGCGGCCTTTCCTGTAGCAAGGTTTGACGCCGTCCGGAGGAGTCCGTACTCTGCTCTCGAACACGTGTTCGCCATATCACCGACCCCCGGAGCGTGAGATGCAGACCACAGCCGAGCTGACCGGACGGCAACGAGAGATCTGGAGCTTCCTCGTCGACTACGTCGACCGGCACGGCTATCCGCCGACGGTGCGGGAGATCGGGAGTGCGGTCGGACTTGCTTCGCCGTCGACCGTGCACGCTCACCTCGCGAATCTCGAGCGCGCAGGACTGCTGCGGCGCGATCCGACGAAGCCGAGGGCGCTCGAGCTGGTCGGTCGCGAGAAGAGCGCCGAGCTGGTCGCCGCCGAGCTGCCGAAGCTGCCACTCCTCGGCCAGATCGCCGCCGGCGGGCCGTTGCTGGCGGAGCAGAACGTCGAGGACGAGATCGCGGTGCCCGAGAATCTCCGCGGCGACTTCCTCCTGCGCGTCAAGGGTGACTCGATGATCGAAGCCGGGATTCTCGACGGAGACGTCGTCGTCGTGCGCCGGGCGCAGGACGCGCGGGACGGTGAGATCGTCGTCGCCCTCGCCGGCGACGACGAGTCGGCTGACGAGGCGACGGTCAAGCGGTTCTTCCGCGAGAGCGGGCGCATCCGGCTGCAGCCTGAGAACTCGGCGCTCGAGCCGATCTACGCACCGCACGTCGAGATCCTCGGCAAGGTCGTGGGGGTGTTCCGCGAGCTGTGAGCGGGCTCACGTCACTCCACCGGACGCTCGAGCAGGAGCTCCTCGCGGTGCTGCGCGGAGCGTCACTCGAGTGCCCGGTCTGCGGCGAGTTCGTCCTGCACGAGGGCACACTCGTGCGCTGCCCCGAGTGCGCAATGCGCCTGCACGGGCGAATCGATGGCGCCGGGGCTGGGCTTACTGAACCCGGGGTACAATCAGGCTCGCAGGCCGGGTGACCGCGGCGCCTCTTCGGAGACGTCGAGGAAAGTCCGGACACCGCAGGGCAGGACGCTCCCGCGAGGGAGGCGGTGAAAACCGACGGAAAGTGGCACAGAAAACAGACCGCCGGTCGCGAATCTCCGGAGTCGCGGCCGGTAAGGGTGAAACGGTGGGGTAAGAGCCCACCAGCGGCCCTGGCGACAGGGCCGGCTCGTCAAACCCCGTCCGGTGCAAGGCGAACAGGCTCCGCCGACGCGGCCCGCCGAGGAGCCGGGTAGCCGCACAGATGGATGGCCACCCTCGACAGAATCCGGCTTACAGGCCTGCTAACGGAAAGCC
>DASSLB010000183.1:0-10613 GCA_035689945.1 Gaiellaceae bacterium
GATGGCAGCCGTCGTCACCTGGCTCTTCGCACGCAGCCACTCCACGGCAGCAGTCAGCGCGTTCCTGATCGCTCGGATCGTGGCAGCCACGGCCGGTAGCGTCCTCGCGGCGCCGCTACTCGACCGGCTTCCAGGCTTCCGCACGCTTTCAATCATCGAGCTGGCGCGCGGGGCGATCACGCTCTGCGCGCTTCCGCTCGCGCTCGCCGGTTTCGTAGTTCCCGTAGTCGTCGCCGTGTGCATCTCGACGCTCACCGGAGCAGCCACGTCGCCGAGCGCCGCGAGCCTCGTCCCCGAGCTCTTACCGCGCGAGCTCGTCAACCTCGGCAACGGCTTGCACGGCCTGACGCAGAACGTCGTCATGGTTGTCGGTGCGGCAGCAGGCAGCTTCGCCGTCATTCGGCTCGGAATCGGTGGGGCGCTCGCGCTCGACATCACGACCTTCTGCATCGCGGCCGTTCTCTATCTCCGTTTTGCCGCTCAGCCGCAGGCGAATCCGACTGCGTCCGAAGGCGCGTCACACCGCGAGCTGTTACGAAACCTCGTCTCGTCGCGCCTGGTCCTAGGTGTGACAGCATCGTTCACCGTCGTCACCGCCGCTATGGGCCTCCTCAATGCCACTCTGCCCGCCTTCTTCGACGGCAAGCTCGCCGCGACCGATGTCTACGGGTACGCGCTCGCCGCAATCGGAGCTGGGGCAATGGTGGGAGAACTCCTCACGGGCTTCGTCGATGCCGAGAGCGCCGCTCGCCGAAGTGTCACCTTGGCATTCCTCCTTTCAGCCGCCAGCGTGTTGGTACTCAGCCGAACGGGCACGCTCGCGACTGCGTACCTGATGCTGCTCTTGCTCGGCATGAGTGACGGTACGACTGAAACCGTCCGCGACACCCTCTTCCAGCGGTATCTTCCTAGGCGCCTGCGCGCAGGGACGTTCGCACTTTCGAGCGCGTTCCAGAACGCTGGAATGGTGGTCGGCTTTGCATTGGCGCCCGTTGTGCTCAGCTTCGCATCCTCTGCGCGCGCATTCGACATAGTCGCGCTTGGTTGTGTGGCTGGCGCAGCCCTTGCGGCTGTCGCGCTCCTCCGACGCCCCACAACGGTTGGCACCGTAACCACGTCTCTGAGTGTGCTGGACCGAGCCGCAACGGCCCCCGAGACTGCTTCATCCGGCTAGCCCTGCAGCGTCACGCGACCACCGCCGCAAGCAGTCTCTTGCGGAGAGCGGCCGCTTGTAAGTGCGTCAGGCGGATCTTGGCCTCGCCGTCCAGAGCAGCCCGAGGCAAGGACGTTGTGCTCAGCCTTCTTGAGCCACACTCTCTCGTGGCGGCTCACCGCGACGTGCATCCGGCCAGCCGGTATCCGGCTCGACCCGCCAAAGCCAGTGACGACGACGGAAACCAGCAGGATCACCGCTAGAGCTATGAGAGGACGCCTCACGCTTAGGTGTATGGCACCCGCCACGGGAGTGTCACGATTCGCCACGACGCTCAGGGCTCATCCCGGAACACTGGCCCAGCCGAGTGCCCTGTCTTCCCAAGCGTTGATGGTGGAGGCGAACGTTTGCCAGGATGCGGCACGGTTGTCAACAGCCTGGTCTCGCTTCCGACGATCGCTGCGCAGTGAGAGCTTCAGCGCGTCACGTGAAAGTGCTGGTCTTGACTGATCACGGTCGGCTGGTACCCGTAGTAGTAGGCGCGGGCGAAGAAGTAGCCCTTTGTCCGCATTCGGTAGCTGATGCGGTAGTGACCCTCCTTGACGCCGTTCACGAGAACGCTGTTTCCGGCGGCGTGGCGTTGCCAGACGGTGACGAAGCGTCCGTTCTTGCATTGTTTGATTTTGATTTTCACGCGCCAGGTTTTGTCCGGCAGGGCTGGGGCGGGCGTGACGTAGCCGTCCATTCTGAGCGTGCCGCCCTTGCGGTAGGCGGCGTAATGGTGGAGTGCTGAGCAGGCTGTTTTGTTCTGGCTTCGGCCGCCTTTGAGGTTGAGTGTGATCGTGTTGCCGGCGCCGATCGCCGCCGCGGCCGTAGCGAGTAGGACTCCTCCTGCGAGGAGTGCGGAAAGAAGTCGGGTGGTGTGGCGGTTCATCGGTTGATCTCCTTTGGGGGTCAGGCCGCCCGCGCCTTCTTGAGGGCGGTGTCGAGGATGGCGAGGGTGTTCGGGATTCCGTTGAGCGAGACCGGTGGCGCCGCCGGTTCGCCGTGGGTGAGGACTGTCTGGATTGCGTGGGCCATCGCCCGGCTGTTGAGTCCGAGTGGATGGATGACCTCTGCCGCGTTCCAGGCTTGGAGCCGGTCGGCGCGCAAGGATTGCTCGTGGCTGGGTCCGGGTCGCGGCACGAGTACGGCGGGACGCCGATAGGAGAGGACGTCGCAGACTGTGTTGTAGCCCGCCATGGCAACGATGCAGTCGGCTTGTGCGATCTCTTGTCGCAGATCTGGTAGGACGCGGCAAACCTCGACGCCGAAGTGAGCGCCGAGTCTGACCAGTCGCTCGTGGTCGGCGTCGGCCATCAGGGGTCCGCTGACGGCGAGCCAGCGTCCCCCCAGGTCCGGACGCAGCAATTCGGCGGCGTGGAGGAACTGGTCGAGTACGAGCGAGCCGTCGGCGCCGCCGCCGCTCGTCGCGAGCACGTAGGGGCGACGCTCGTCTTTAGGTCTCTCCTCAGGCTCGGGACGTCCGAGGTAACCGCAGTAATGAACCGGGATCCCGGAGGCGGCCCCGAGCCCGTACTCCTCGAAGTCGAAGACGGCGGGATCGCCGTAGACGCAGACGTCGGAGTAGTACCTGCTCAGGACGTCGTAGACGCCTGTCTCCTGCCACAATTCGCGTACGAAGCCCGGTTCGTCGATGATGTCGCGGAAGCCTGCGATCGCGGAGCCGCCTTGGCGCTTGAGCTCGTCCAATGCCGGTAGGAGCTCGCCGTAGGGGCCGGCGGGCATGAAGTCGGCGACCAGCAGATCGGGTGCGTAGTTGCGTACCGTCTCGCGCAGCGTCTCGGTTCGCATCTCGACAACCGTTTCGATCGGCAGGGGAAGGTCGCGCGGCTCCCAGTTGCGGTACCGGTCGACCATCCGCAAGGCGGGCAGCTTCAGGTAGTCGATCCCGTCTGGGAACTCGAACATGGAGGCGCCGCGTGAGCCGGTGGCGAGGAGGATGGCGCTGGCGGGATGGCGGCGGTGGTATGCCTTCGCGAGGTCGAGTTGGCGTTGCAGGTGGCCTACGCCGACGCCGTTATGGGAGTAGAAGAGAAGGCGGTGCGGTGAGCTGCGATCTCCCCGATGCGGCGGCCGGTCGAGCGCGCGCGGCGCGGCGTCCTCGGCAAGGAGACGACGGAACTCGTTGGAGGAGTGGAGGAGGTCGGCGTAGTCGCCGTTGGCGGTGACGCGCCCGTCGGTGAGCATGATCACCTCGTCCGCGCTCTCGATCAGTCGCGGGTCGTGGGTTGCGATCACGACCGTGGTCTTGTCCGCGAGGAGCTCCTTGCGCAGGACGCTGACGATCTCGGCCTGCGTTGCGGCGTCGAGGCCGGTGGTTGGCTCGTCGAGGAGGAGGATGGGTGTCCGCCGGACGAGCGCCCGGGCGAGGGCGATTCGTTGGCGCTGCCCGCCGGAGAGGGTCTGCCCGCGCTCGGCGAGTATCGTCTCGTAGCCCTCCGGGAAGCTCATGATCACGTCGTGCACTCGGGCTGCCCGGGCGGCGGCCTCCACTTGCTCGTCGGTTGCGTCGGGGCAGCCGTAGCGGATGTTCTCCGCTATCGAGAGGCCGAACAGAACGGATTCCTGGAGGACGAGCGTGACCTGTGAGCGCAGGGACTCGAGCGTGAGCCCGGTTACTTCGAGACCATCGACTGTGACGCGTCCCGACGATACGTCGAAGAGGCGCGGAACAAGACTCAGCAGGGTGGACTTCCCGCCGCCTGATGGGCCTACGAGGGCGACGTGCCGACCTGGCTCGATCGTAAGCGTGACGTCGTGAAGGACTTCCTGCTCGGGGTGGTAGGAGAAACTCACGTGCTCGAACGCGATCCTTCCCTCGAGCGGCGGTGCGTCGCGCGCATCCGGCGCGTCCGTCAGCGCGGGTGTGACTTCGAGCACCTCGACCACACGCTCGGCCGCAGCCTGCGCTTTAGCTGCCCGCTGCACGGTCTTCGAGGCGCGTTGGAGCGGGCGATAGGCGGCGCGGAGGTAGCTGACGAAGACGATCAGCTCACCGGGGGTGAGGGCTCCCTGGAGGGTTCGGATCGTTCCGAAGGAGAGCAGGAGCGCGAGTCCCGCCGCGAGTGTCATCTCGACTGAGCGGAACATCTGCGCCTCCAATCGAGTTGACGCGACGCCCTGCTTGAGGCTGCGGCGGTTGATGTCGTGAAAGCGCTCCTGCTCGCGCTCAGCGGCACCGTGCAGTTGGACCACTGCCATCGCGGAGAGGGCCTCGTGCATCGCTGCCGCGACCTGCCCCTCTCGCTTCCGCTGCTTGCGGGAGTTGACCCGGATCCTGCGCCCGTAGAAGTACGAAAGCGCAAAGACCACCGGCATTACGAGAAGCGCTACGCCGGTGAGGACCGGATCGACGAGCGCCATTACGACGATCATCATCACGATCAGGATTACGCCGGTTCCGAGGCTGACGATCGCGTCCACGAGCACGTCGCGCAGCAAGATGATGTCCGAGCTCAACCGAACCAGGGTGTCGCCGGTCTTGCGTTCCTGGTGGAAAGACAGCGGCAGACGATGCAGGTGCGCGTACAGCCGCGTGCGGACCCCGTAGACGATCTGTTGGGCCGCCCGGGAGAGCAAGAAGTCTTCGTAGTAGTAGGAGATCGCCCGCACCAAGCCGATCAGCCCTAACGCGAGCCCGGCGGCACCAAGAATCGCGTAGGGGGAGTGGCCGAAGGGCGTGAAGAGCGTTCCGATGACGTTCTTCGCGGGCTTTGCGAATAAGACCTGGTCGAATACGACTTTCAGCGGCCAGGGCTCGGCCACCCGAGCCGCCGCGTAAATGACGCCAAAGGCCGCACCGCCAAAGAGCGCTCCGCGGCGCTTGCGCACATCCTTGCGGAAGTGCCGCCAGATCACGGGGAACTTGCTTCGGTAGCCCTCCTCCTCGGGCTCCCCATCGGGAGCCATCTCGGCGGGATCAGGCTCACGTCGGAGATCCATCTCAGGCCACCGCCTCGACTAGGCCAAGCGGCTCACGCATCGCCGCGCGGACTTGAAGTGCAAGGCCATCACCCAACGACACCTCCGGCGTGTACCCGAGATCACGCCTGGCCGCGGTCAGGTCGGCATTGGTCCGGTACGCGTCGCCGCGCGCCGAAGGCGAGAAACTGATCAGCGCCCGACGCTCTGCCAGCCGTTCGATCTGGGCAATCGCGTCGAGCAGCGTTGAGTTGGTCCCACCGCTGATGTTGTAGACCGGCTCGCTCCCCAGTTCGGCCGCGGCGATCGTGGCTGCGACGACGTCGCTCACGAACGTGAAGTCGCGGGTCTGGTTGCCATCGCCGAGGACCTGAAGCGGCCTGCCCAAGAAAACTGCGCGAATGAAGGAGGCGAACGCCATCTCCGGTCGCTGACGAGGCCCATACACGGTGAAGTAGCGGAGCGCCACGGCGGAGAGCCCATGCACCCGCCGGTAGACAGCGAGGAGTTCCTCGCAGGCCGCCTTCGTGAGGCCGTACGGAGAGACGGGCGCCGGTCGGTCCGACTCCCTGGCCGGGCTCTCCCCGACGTTTCCATAGACCGAAGAGGACGACGCGAAGACGAATCGGGCGCCGCCGGCGCGCAGTGTGGCCTCCAGGAGCCGCTGCGTCGCGACGACGTTACGTCGCGAGTAGGTGTCGAAGTCCTCGCCCCAACTCGACCGCACTCCCGGCTGGGCAGCCAAGTGGTAGACGACGTCGATTCCCTCGACCAGGACTTCGAGCGGGTCGCAGGAGAGATCGACACGCCTGAACTCGAGCCCATTCGCGACCGCGACAGAGAGATTGGCGCGCTTGCGCGCCGTCGAGTAGTAATCAGTGAACGAATCGACGCCGAGCACCGTGTCGCCGCGCGCAAGAAGCGCCTCGCAGAGATGCGAACCGATGAAGCCGGCTGCGCCGGTGACGAGGACCCTGCTCACGCGGCCAGCCTCGAACAGGCCGCGAACGATTCGAGTACGACGCGCGCGTTGCCCGCCCATGTGTGTCTGTCGAGCACGTATGTGCGCGCCCGACGCCCCAGCTCGGCGGCGTGATCGCGGTCACGAGCCAGCTCGACGAAGGCCGAGGCGAGCCGCTCCGGATCGCCTGCGGGAACCAGGATCCCCCGGCCACCGCCGCCCAGTAGAGCGGGCAGGTCGCCCAGATCCGATGCGACCGGACAGAGTCCGGCGCCCATGTACTCGACGACCTTCAGCGGCGAGAAGTAGAAGTGCTCGATCGGGAGGTAGGGGGCAACCCCCACATCCCAGGTATGAAGGTGCGCAATCGCATCTGCATGGCCGACCGCGCCGCGGCGGCGCAGCCGGCCCGCCGGCAGCAGAGCCGAGTCGAGCAGGTGTCCGAGCGGCCCATCTCCCACTACCTCGAGGCGGAGGGTCGGCTCCTCGGGGAAGGCGATCGCGCAGGCCTCGAGAAGTACCTCAATTCCGTGCCAGGCTTTGAGACTGCCGCAGAAGCCGAGCACGAAGTCGCCGTCTCGGCGGGCAGAACGCGGTCCGAACAGGTCCGGCGTGACCGCATTCGGCACCACCCCGATCCGAGCCGACTCGACACCCTCGGTCTCGAGCCACCGCTTCAGCCCGCTAGAGACGGCGAGGATTCGGTCGGTTTCGCCGAAGACGGTACGTTCTGTCTCAGCGGCCAGACTTGGATGCGGAAGCGTCCTGAAGCGACGCGCCTCCTCACGGAGCGGCGCATTCACCTCGAGCACATGGGGGATCCCGAGCACCGTAGCGGCGTTGACTCCGGCGTCACTGAACAGCGAATAGCGCTCGTAGATCGCGTCGGCGGCGAAAGAGCGGGCAGCGTTGAGCACTGCCGCGCGATGCGTCTCCAGCGCGACACGCAACTCAGTCTCGGAGGCCTTGGGTCTGATCCCCGGGAGCGGCAATACCTCGACCGGCGCTTCGAGCGTGTCGCCGGCCGGCTCTGTCCTTGGAGAGGCGATCGCGACGTCGACACCCAGGTGGCTGAGAGCTGTTGCCAGCTGACGCACGTGCACCGAAGCGCCCTTGTGTCCGAAGACCGGGACACCCGGGTCACTGCTGAGGTAGAGCAGCCGCATCAAGCGACCGCCCGCAGCGCTCTGGAGTCTCCGGACGCCTGAGCGGGCGCGACGATGCCTGCTTCCACCAGGGCCTCGACCACCCGGGGCAGGTTCGCGCCGCGCTCGAAGCAAGCGGCGACGCGGGCCCGGCCGGCCCCGCCGACGCGCTCGCGAAGCTCCACATCCTCGATCAAGCGAGCGAGTTGCCCTGCCAAACCCGCAGGGTCATCCTGATCGGCGAGAAGCCCGGAATCCCCGTCGACGATCGCCTCCCTGATGCCGTCCAGCCTCGTACTCACGACCGGGAGGCCGTGCGCCATCGCCTCCAGGATGACGTTCGGCAGCCCGTCTTGGTCGCCGTTCGCGAGTTTGCGACACGGCAAAGCGAAGACGTCTGCCTGCTCGTACTCGGCCCGCAGCTCGCTCTCGCTGAGCGGCCCCAAGAAGAACACGCGGTCGCCGAGCCGAAGCTCATGAACGAGCCGCTGCAGCCGCGACCACTCCGGCCCCTCCCCTGCAAGCCGGAGAGAGAACTCCAGCCCGCGGTCGCGAAGCAGCGACGCCGCGAGCAGCAGCGTCTCATGACCCTTCTTCTCCACCAACCGGCCGACGGCCAGAATCCGCGCCGTATCCTCGCCCCGCAACGAGCGCGCGCGACCGTTCACCTCGACGCCGTGATAGACAAGGCGCACCGGCGTCTGGCCGTCCGCGAGCCGTGCCAGCTGCGCACGCCCCTGCTCGGTACAGGTCAAGACCACCCTCGCGTCTCGCACCTTCCGGGCGAGCTCGGCCTCGGGCGTCAGCCAGATGTCCTTCGCATGCGCCGACAGTGCATACGGCACGCCGGCCAGTAGCGAGGCGAACCGCCCGATCGTCGCCGGCTTGTGCGCAAAATGAACATAGAGCGGCGGCGACCCTAGCCGGACGAGGCGGTGCGCAAGCAGCGCCGAGTTCATACCGAGCGAACGAGAGAACTCCGGCGATGCGAGCACCTCGGCATACCCGTGGAGATAGCCGAGCCTCCGTTGCAGCAGCAGCGCACTATGGGCCAGCCGAACGCGACTCCGCCGATATGGCACGGCCCCGTCCGGAAGGTACTCCACCGTTGCGCGCAACTCCGAGAGAGCATCCTGCTGGACAACCTCCTCCGGGCGGCGAACCGCGAACACATGCAGTCGCAGACCGCGGCGCTCCAGCTCCAGCAGCTCATGGAGAACAAACGTCTCGGACAGCCGCGGGAACCCGTTGACGAGCACGGCGAGATCGGTGGTGCCGGTCGGGCGATTCACCGGACTAAGCATCGGCATTCGAGGGCGAGCGCCTGAGGGCGAATGACAAATCTGAGCATCGTCTATGTAGAGCCTCTCGACCGAAAAAACCTGCGGCCGGCGCCTATACGAGGTTGGCCGAACGGCGGCTTCCCACTGCCTCACTCGCGACCGCGGAACCCAGTAGCGCCTGCCAGTGCCGCAGGTGCGGCATCCGCTCACCCCGCCGAATCAGCGACACGCAGCGAAGCGAAAGACCAGTAACCCGCTGGAGTTGACTGAGCGGGACGTTCTGTATGAGCGGACGTCCAAAGTCAGCACACACCGCTCCCCCGAGTCGCATTAGAGACGAACCTATCGTGCTGCGATAGGCAGATGTGACGATCCGCCGATGCTTTCCCCAAGAGCGGCCGGCCAACCCGCGATTAGGCCGGCCAGCACCCCGCCACCACCAGGCCGGCACCCGGCCAGACCCACACCACACCGGGGGTTTGTCCGGGTTTGGTCAATCCCTATACCCCGAAAGGCCGCTAGCCTGAGTCCACTCCAGGCCCCCATCGACTAGCGGTCCAGGTCGCGGCCCTTTCAAGGCTGAAGCACGGGTTCGAATCCCGTTGGGGGTACCTCAGCCAGCTACGCTCGCGCCATGCCGAAGATCGAGAAGTCCGAGCAGGAGTGGCGCGCAGAGCTGACGCCCGAGCAATACCGCGTCCTGCGCGAGAAGGGGACGGAGGCGCCGTTCAGCGGTGAGTACGACCACACCTTCGAGCCGGGCACGTACCACTGCGCCGGCTGTGGCGCCGAGCTGTTCGAGTCCGACGCGAAATACGATTCCGGCTGCGGGTGGCCCGCGTTCTCGGCGCCGTCAGACGAGGAGGCGGTCGAGGAGGAGACCGACACGACCTACGGGATGGTGCGCACCGAGGTGCTGTGCGCGAGCTGCGGCGGCCATCTCGGCCACGTCTTCCCCGACGGCCCGCACCCGACCGGCCTCCGCTACTGCATCAACTCCGCCGCACTGAAGCTCGACGAGAAGTAGCGGTACCCTCCCCGCACCGGGGCGGTTAGCTCAGCTGGGAGAGCGCCTGCCTTACAAGCAGGAGGTCGCTGGTTCGAACCCGGCACCGCCCACTACTGGCGAGGGACCGTCTCCCACGTGGCTGGCGCCCTCTCTCGTTCTCTCCGCTGGCGACGCAGCGCGACCGTGGGCCACTCGTGAGACAGGCGCCAGCGAGGCCGTAGGTCCGCCGGCTCCCGTTCAGGGGCAACTCATGCTGCGCTTCCACGAGCGCCGCCGGGGGATCCGGGAAAGCCCCGATGTGCCGACGCAGCCTCATCGCGACGCTGACGTTGAGGAGGTGTCAGCGATGCTGAAGTTCAGGCCGACGCCGTCCATGCTCATCGCACTCATCGCGTTGTTCGTGGCGTTGGGCGGGACCGGCTACGCGGCTTTCCAGATTCCGAGTAACAGCGTTAGCTCTCGACACGTAATCAACGGATCGCTCCAGAAGGTCGACCTCTCGAAGAAGACCCTGACCGCGCTGAAAGGCAACGCAGGCCCGAGGGGCCTGCGCGGCGATGTCGGACCGCCCGGCCCGCAGGGAGCAACCGGACCGCAGGGTCCGAAGGGCGACAAGGGCGCTACGGGCGATCCATGGCAGTACAACAACGTGCTGCCTAGTGGCAAAACGGTCAGGGGCGTGTTCGCGCCGGGCGGCACGGCCGCGTACGCCAACTCGATCGCGCAGGAAGGGGTGTCGTTCGGATGGGGCACGGCCGACTTCCCGACCGTTCATTACATCGAAGTCGGTGCGACACCGCCGCCTGAATGTCCTGGCACGCCGACCGCTCCCGATGCCCAGCCAGGCCACCTCTGCATCTATGAGGCCGACAGCGTGAACGTGTCGGGCGTGTGCGTCTTCAACCCGGCGCACACGAACGACCCGTCGTGCATGACGACATCGCTGCGAGGCTTCGGGATCGGAATCACGGCGGCGACGAGCGGCGACTTCTGGTTGCAGGGGTCGTGGGCGGTGACAAGAGCCTAGGCGTCGTGCCGGGTTCTACGACCAGCCACGGCTAACGCGAGGGCGGTAAAC
>DASSLB010000184.1:0-2213 GCA_035689945.1 Gaiellaceae bacterium
CCGAGACCGTCGAGCGCGTCGCGGATCTCATCGAGTTCCCGTTGGAAGAACGGGTGCACGTCCTCCGGTACCTCCGCGAGCGCGTGCCACGGCGTCGCAGCGCCGGCGTCGAGCTCGCGCGAGCGGTACGCCTTGAGGAACGCCTCGGCGAAGGTGCGCCCGATGCCCATCGTCTCGCCGACCGACTTCATCTGCGTGCCGAGCGTCCGGTCGGCACCCGGGAACTTCTCGAACGCGAAGCGCGGGAACTTGACGACGACGTAGTCGAGCGTCGGTTCGAAACTCGCCGGCGTCGTCCCCGTCAGGTCGTTCGGGATCTCGTCGAGCGTGTAGCCGACGGCGAGCCGTGCCGCGACCTTCGCGATCGGAAAGCCGGTCGCTTTCGAGGCGAGCGCCGACGAGCGTGAGACGCGCGGATTCATCTCGATCACGCGCACGTCGCCGGTCTCGCGGCTGCGGGCGAACTGAATGTTCGAGCCGCCGGTGTCGACGCCGACTGCTCGGATCACCGCGGCCGCGGCGTCGCGGAGCTCCTGGTAGGCCTCGTCCGGCAGCGTCATCTGCGGTGCGACCGTGACGGAGTCGCCGGTGTGGACGCCCATCGGGTCGAGGTTCTCGATCGAGCAGACGATCACGACGTTGTCGATCCGGTCGCGGACGACCTCGAGCTCGAACTCGTCCCAGCCGCGCACGGACTCCTCGACGAGTACCTGGCCGATCGGCGACTCCGCGAGCCCGCGCTCGACCTGCCGGTACAGCTCCTCCTCCGTGTAGGCAAAACCGCCCCCGTGGCCGCCGAGCGTGAACGCCGGTCGCACGACGGCGGGCATCGTCAGCCCTTCGACCTCGTCGAGGGAGGTGACGATCGCCGAGGCCGGCACCTTGAGCCCGCAGGACTCGACCGCCTCCTTGAACTTGAGCCTGTCCTCGGCGCGCTCGATCGCGTCGAGCCGGGCGCCGATCAGCTCGATCCCGAGCTCGTCGAGGACGCCGGCCTCGGCCAGCTCCCGCGCAAGGTTGAGCGCGGTCTGTCCTCCCATGGTCGGCAGGAGCGCGTCGGGGCGCTCGATGCGAAGCACGTCCGCGACCGCGTGGACGTCGAGCGGCTCGAGGTAGGTGCGGTCGGCGAAGCCGGGGTCGGTCATGATCGTCGCCGGGTTCGAGTTGACGACGATCGTGCGGAAGCCGTCCTCGCGCAGCACCTTCAGCGCCTGGCAGCCCGCGTAGTCGAACTCCGCGGCCTGGCCGATCACGATCGGGCCGGAGCCGACGATGCAGATCGACTCGAGGTCGTTACGCCGCGGCATCCGCCACCTCCCTTACCCATGCTTCGAGCAGCGGCCAGGCGTCGTGCGGGCCGGGCCCGGCTTCGGGGTGGAACTGCAGCGAACGGGCGTGCAGCTCGGGGAAGTCGAGGCCCTCGACCGTTCCGTCGTAGAGCGAGACGTGCGACACCTCGGTCGCCTCACTCGCGCGCACCGCGAAGCCGTGGTTCTGGCTCGTCACGAGCACCCGGCCCGTGAGGCGCTCGTGCACCGGGTGGTTCGCGCCGCGGTGGCCGAACGGGAGCTTGTACGTCTCGTGGCCGGTCGCGCGGGCGATCAGCTGGTGGCCGAGGCAGATCCCGAGCACGTGCGTGCTGCCGAGGAGCTCTCGCACCGTCTGTGTCTCGGCCTCGAGCGGCTCCGGATCGCCGGGCCCCGGCGAGAGCAGGACGCCGTCGTGGCGCGCGAGTTCGTCGGCGTCCGTGTCGTGCGGGTACACCGTGACTGCGGCGCCTGCCTTCGCGAGGCGGCGCAGAACCGAGTTCTTGACGCCGTAGTCGACGACGGCGACCCGCACGCGACCGTCCGCCGCGAAGACGTACGGCTCGTCGGTCGAGACGTCCTCGATGAGCGCGCGGCCGAGCATCGACGGCTGCTGCCTTGCAAGCTCGACCGCCTCCTCGATAGAGAGGCCAGACGCGACTGCGACGCCCGGCGCGGAGCCGGCGTCACGAAGATGAAGGACGAGACTGCGGGTATCGATTCCGGTGAGCGCCACGACACCGCGCTCGCGCAGCCAGTCCGTCCACTCGGGTCCCCGCGCCTCGCGCATCAGCACCGCACGCGCGTGCGTGCGAGCCGACTCGCTTCGCTCCTCGGCCACGCCGTAGTTGCCGACCATCGGCGCGGTGAAGCAGATGAGCTGATCCTCGAAGCTCGGATCGGTGA
>DASSLB010000185.1:0-2676 GCA_035689945.1 Gaiellaceae bacterium
CGACGCGAACCATTCGTCCCGGAGGAAGACGTTGACGAAGCCCGGCCCGGCCACTTCCGCGCGTTCGACCTCGGGGAGCCGCTCCGCAGCCGCGGCGATCTCCGCTGCGATCTCGCGCGGCGGCTTCCTGCGTGTCCCCGCCAGCCGCAGGGCGACGTTCGTCGCGTAGTCACCGTGCTCGGCCTCGCCGGGCCGTTCGAGCTCGAGCTCGGCTCCGGCCGCCGACGCAAGCGCGGCGGCGAGCGCCTTGACGGGATCAGCCGGCAACGCTCTCGCGCGGGGCGAATAGGTCTTCCAACGCGCGGATCTCGTCGGGCGAGCCGACGCCGATCAGGACGTCGCCGACCTCGATCGGCGTGTCCGGCTCCGGCGTCGTGTCGAAGCTCCCGTCCGCCTTCCGCAGTGAGACGACAAGCGCTCCCGTCTCGTGCCGGATGCGGAGGTCGCGGATCGTCCGCCCCGCCGCCGAAGACGTCTCGCGCACCGCGATCTCCGCAAGCTGGAGGTCGGGCCCCGTCGCCGTCGTCACGACGTCGAGGAACGCCGTCACCTGCGGCTTCAGCACGAGGTTCGCCATGACCCTTCCGGCCGCTGTGTAGGGGAGCACGACTCGGTCGGCGCCGGCGAGAACCAGTTTTCGCTCGGCGTCCGCGTCGGAGGCGCGCGAGACGATCGTCAAATCGGGACGCGCCGTGCGAGCAGAAAGGACGACATAGAGGTTGTCCGCGTCGGAGTCGGACGCCGCGACGAGCCCCTGCGCGCGCTCGAGGCCCGCGCGGCGGAGGTTCTCGTCCTTCGTCGCGTCGCCCTCGACCATGAGCACACCGTCCTCCTGTGCAGCCTCGACCGCGTCCTCGTGGTAGTCGAGCACGAGGTACGGGACGTCGGCCGCCCGGAACTCCTCGGCCACGCGCCGCCCGACCCGCCCGTAGCCGCAGATGATGAAGTGGTCGTGCAGCTGCTGAATCGTTCGCTCCCTCCGCCGTTCCGCCAGCGCACCCGTGAGGACGCCGCCGGCGATCGCCTCGACGATAACGGCACCCGCGTAGGCGATGATCGTCAGGCCGGCGGCGACGAGCGCAATCGATACGGCCCGCGCGGAATCATTGGCAGGCACCGTGTCCAGACCAGTCAGAGTCATCGTGACGACGGCGCGGTAGAACGACTGGAACCACGACTCGTCCAGAGTCTCGTGGAAGCCGATCATCCCGGCGAGGAGCGTCGCCGCAAGGGCAGCGTGGAGCCGTGCGATCTGACGCAGACGAAGGTGTGCGTCCATCCTCCTAGTATGTGGCCATGGATGAAGACGAGCTCGACCTACCGGAGCCGGAATCGGACGAGCGCCGGCTCAACATCCAGATGCCGGCGGAGCTGATCGGCGGCACCTATGCGAACTTCGCCAACGTCAGCTTCTCGCAGTACGAGTTCACCCTGACCTTCGCCCGGATCGAGCACGAGGTCGAGGAAGGCGACGTGCCGGGCGCAGTCGTCGCGAGGGTGAACGCGTCGCCCCGCTTCATACCGGAGCTCATCGCCGCGCTGCAGGACTCGTATTCCAAGTACGTCACGCGCGAGGGCATCCGGAACCTGCCCGAGGCGCCGGGCCACCCCGATCCGGACGAGCCGGCCGAGGAATAGCGCTCTCCCTCGTCCCGTCGTACGCCGTCCTTTGCGCCGTGCAGGCGGCGACGGCAGCGGCACCTGCGCGCCAGGCCCGAGCACGCGGGCGCAGCTGGATCTGGCTCGCGGTACCGGCGCTGCTGCTCGGGGCCGGCGTCCTGATCATCGACCTCGTGCCGCAGGGGCCGCATGCGCTCGCACTGCTCGCGACCTTCGGCACGCCCGTACTCGCCGCCGCGGGCGGGGTTTTCCGAGGAAGCCAGCGCTGGTGGTTGTGGCCACCGGTCGCGGCCGGGCTCTGGATCGCGGCCTGGCTGGCGAGTGGGCTCGTTCGGGACGCGGCGGGCGTCGCACTCGTCGCAGGCGCCTGCCTCGCGACGGCATCCGCCGTCGCGGCGGTCGCACCGGCGTGGTCGATTCGCGCCGGCCTGGTCGGCCTCGCCGTGCTCGACGTCATCCTCGTCTGGGCCACGACCGGCGTTCGCGAGGCCACGGACGCGCTTCAGGCAGTCGCCCTCCCCCACGCCGCCGGCACGCCGCTGCCGAGCCTGCAGCAGGCGACCTTCGGCTCGGCGGTGATGGGCTGGCTCGACCTTCTCGCTCCCGCGCTGCTCGGCGTCGTGGTTGCCGGACGCGGCAAGCTGGCTGCCGCGACGGTTACGGGGCTCGCGGCGGGAGCTTGGGGCTTGCTTCTCTATGTCACCTCGGAGGTTGCGGCAACGGTGCCCGTTCTCGCAGGACTAGCGTTCGCGGCCGCTCATGCGCGTCGCAGTCGTCTCCGACATCCACTCGAACCTGCACGCGCTGGAGGCGGTTCTCGCCGCGATCGACGCGGAGGCGCCTGACGAGCTCTGGTGTCTCGGCGACCTCGTCGGCTACGGGCCGCGGCCGAACGAGTGCTGTGCCGCGATCGCTGAGCGGGCCGACGTCTGCCTGGCCGGCAACCACGACCTCGCGGTTCGAGGAACGATCGACCTCGCCGAGTTCGGCGGGGAAGCGGGAGTCGCCGCGCGGTGGACCCGTGAGGTGCTCGAGCCCGAGGCGCAGGATCTCCTC
>DASSLB010000186.1:0-2415 GCA_035689945.1 Gaiellaceae bacterium
GACGTGATCGTCTGGGACGGCGGCAACAACGACCTCCCCTTCTTCAAGCCGGATCTCCTGATCGTCGTCGCCGATCCGCTGCGCGCGGGGCACGAGCTCATGTACCACCCGGGCGAGGCGAACATCCGGATGGCCGACGTCGTCGTGATCAACAAGGTCGACTCGGCCGCCGCGCACGACGTCGAGGCTGTCGTCGAGAACGTGCAGGGCGTGAATCCGCTCGCGCAGCTCGTCTTCGCCGAGTCGCCGCCGGTGCTCGACGACGGGCCGGATCTGCGGGGCAAGACCGTGCTCGTGGTCGACGACGGACCGACTCTCACCCACGGCGAGATGCCGTTCGGAGCCGGCCTCGTCGCGGCGCGCAAGTCGGGAGCCGCCCGGATCGCCGATCCCCGGCCCTACGCCGAGGGCTCACTGCACGACGTCTTCGAGAAGTGGCCGCAGCTGGCAAACGCATTGCCGGCGATGGGCTACTCCGACGAGCAGCTTCGCGAGCTCGAGCAGACGATCAACGCGGTCGAGTGCGACGTGGTCGTCACCGGCACGCCGATCGACCTCGGGCGACTGATCTCGTCGCGGCACCCGATCCGCCACGTGCGCTACGAGCTCGAGGAGCTCGGCCATCCCACCATCGCGGACGTCATCGCGCCGATCGTGACGCGGGCGAGGCCGGAGGTGGTGATCTCGTGACGGCCGTAGCCACCGAGGTTCGTCACTTCAGGCGGATGACGGATCTCCAGCGCGGCGAGCTCGAGCACGTCCTCGAGCTCGCCGCCCGCATGAAGGCCGAGCCCGCAGTCTGGGGCGACGTCCTTCGCGGGCAGACGGTTGCGTGCTTCTTCGAGAAGCCCTCGACACGCACCCGCGTCTCGTTCGCGGCTGCCGCCTACCGGCTCGGCGCGCAGCCCCTATTCCTCCGGCCCGACGAGCTGCAGCTCGGGCGCGGCGAGCCGATCGCCGACACCGCCCGCGTGCTCTCGGGCTACGCGGTAGCGATCGTCCTGCGTACGTTCGAGCAGGCCGAGGTCGATGAGGTGGCCCGCTTCGCGGACGTGCCCGTCGTGAATGCGCTTTCCGACCTGCACCATCCGTGCCAGGCCCTCGCGGATCTGTTGACGATCCGCGAGCGCTGCGGCGGCCTGGAGGGGCGAACGCTCGCCTTCTGCGGGGACGGCGACAACAATGTCGCTCACTCCCTTCTCGAGGCAGCCGCCATGGCCGGGATGCACGTCGCGGTGAGCGGTCCGCCCGGCTACTGGCCAAAGCCCGAGGTCCTCGCCTCCGCCCGGGGGCTGGCCGCCGGTAGCGGAGCCGATGTCTACCTCACGAACGACTGCCGGGAGGCAGTCGAGGGCGCCGACGCCGTGTACACCGACGTCTGGGTCTCGATGGGCGAAGAGGAGGAGCAGAAACGCCGCCTGGCCGACCTTGCGCCGTATCAGGTTGACGCCGAACTGATGGCGCTGGCGAAGCCGGAGGCGATCTTCCTGCACTGCCTCCCCGCGCACCGCGGCGAGGAGGTGACGGCAGAGGTGATCGACGGGCCGCAGTCCGCCGTCTGGCAGCAGGCGGAGAACCGCATGTGGACCGAGCAGGCCCTCCTCTACGCCCTGACGCAGGGCTTCGGGGCGTGAGCAGGCTCGTCGTCGCTCTCGGAGGGAACGCGCTCCTCCGCCGCGGGCAGCCGCTCGAGGCGGAGATCCAGCGCGCGAACCTGCGGGGAGCCGCTCGAGCGATAGCCGACCTGGCCGTCGAGAACGAGCTCGTGCTCACGCACGGCAACGGCCCGCAGGTCGGGTTGCTCGCGCTCGAGGCAGATGCCTACCAGGACGTCGAGCCGTACCCGCTCGACGTCCTGGGGGCCGAAAGCCAGGGGATGATCGGCTACCTGATCGTTCAGGCACTGCGCGGCGAGACGGATTCGAGCGTCGTCGCACTCCTGACGGAGGTCGTCGTGAACCCCGACGATCCTGCGTTCGGCAAGCCCACCAAGCCGATCGGGCCCGTCTACACGAAAGCCGAGGCGGACGAAGTCGCCGCGGAGCACGGCTGGGACATCGCCCGCGACGGCGAGCACTACCGCCGGGTCGTCCCTTCGCCGCAACCGCGCGAGATCGTCGAGCTCGATTCGATCGAGGCGCTGCTCAAAGGAGGCTCGATCGTGGTCTGCGCGGGCGGCGGGGGCATTCCGGTGCTGCGCGAGGGGACCCGGCTGCGCGGTGTCGAGGCGGTGATCGACAAGGATCTGACCGCGGCGCTGCTCGCCGAGCGGCTCGGTGCCGACCGCCTCGTGATCCTCACCGACGTGCCATATGTCGAGCGTGGCTGGCAGACGGCCACGTCGACCCCGATCGCCCACGCGACGCCTGCCGAGCTGCGAGAGCTCGAGTTCGCCGCAGGCTCGATGGCTCCGAA
>DASSLB010000187.1:0-2407 GCA_035689945.1 Gaiellaceae bacterium
AGGACTTCCCGCAGCCCGTATCCGGCGGGCGCGGTGTCCGGGGGCCCGATCTCGCCGGTTTGCCTCAGCCGACCCAGCGTTTTCGGCGCCGGGCGTGGTTCGCCTTCCAGCGCGCCCTCGATCCCCTCGCCCCGCCGAAGCCGTTGCCACCGGTGGCTCCTACGCCGCAGAGCCGGCGGCGCGAAGGCGGCTGAGCGTCGCGTCGCGACCGAGCAGCTCGATGCTCTCGAACAGGCCCGGCGAGACCTTCGAGCCCGTGATCGCGATCCGGATGGGCTGGAACGCCTGTCGCGGCTTCAGCTCGAGCCGGTCCGCCGCCTCCCGCAGGGCGGCCTCGATTGCCGCCGCCTCGAACGGGTCGAGCGACGCGAGGACCTCCTCCGCGGCTGTGAGCATCGGCGTTCCGCCGTCGAGGTCGACGCTGGCCGGCTCTACGTCGTGGAAGAAGAAGCCCGCGAAGTCCGGAAACTCGGCGAGCCGCGCGATCTTCTCCTGCACGAGCGGCGCTGCCCGCGTGACGAGCTCGGCGTCCCAGTCGTAGCCGTTCTCCCCCAGCCAGAGCAGAAGCCGGTGAGCAAATTCCGCGGGCGGGAGCTCGCGGAGGTAGACACCGTTCATCCAGCCGAGCTTCTGGTAGTCGAACTGCGAAGGGCTCGGGGTGACGCGCTCGAGCGAGAAACGCTCGACGAGCTCGTCGCGGCGCATCAGCGTCGTTTCTCCGTCCGGCGCCCAGCCGAGCAGTGCAAGGAAGTTGAGCATCGTCTCGGGGAGGTAGCCGGCCGTCCGGAACTCCTCGACCGCCTGCGCGCCATGCCGCTTCGAGAGCTTCTTGCCGTCCATCCCGAAGATCATCGGGACGTGCGCGTAGACCGGGATCTCGGCCCCGACCGCTCTGATGATGTTGAGCTGCTTCGGAGTGTTCGGGATATGGTCGTCGCCCCGGATTACGTGGGTGATCCCGTCCCAGACGTCCTCCATCGGCGACGCGAAGTTGTAGGTAGGCCGCCCGTCGGAGCGGACGATCACCACATCCTCGAGCTTCTCGTTCGGGTACTCGATCCGCCCGCGTACGACGTCATCCCACGCCGTCACGCCTTCGTCCGGCATCCGGAAGCGGATCGCGCCCTCGTCTTCGTAGGCCTTTCCGTCGGCGAGGAGCTGGTCGGCCACGCGGCGGCAGTCGTCCATCCGGTCGAGCTGGAAGGTGTGCGGCCCGTCCCAGTCGAGCCCGAGCCAGCGCAGCGAGTCCTGGATCTGGTCGACGGCCTCGGCCACCTCGCGCGAGGTGTCGGTGTTCTCGATCCGCAGCCGGAACTCGCCGCCCTCGTGCCGCGCATAGAGCCAGTTGAAGAGCGCGGTGCGCGCGGTGCCGATGTGGAGGAGCCCAGTCGGGCTCGGAGCGATCCGGACGCGGACGGACATGCGGGTAGCGTAGGCGGCCGTGCAGATCGGGGCGCACGTCTCCTCCTCGGGCGGAATCGACAAGGCGGTCGACCGCGCCGTCGAGATCGGCGCCGAGTCGGTCCAGGTCTTCACGCAGAGCCCGCGGACGTGGCGGCCGACGAACCACGATCCGGCTAGTTTCGAGCGGTTTCGCGGAAAGCGGATCGAGGCCGGGATCGGCGGTGTCGTCTGTCATGCGCTCTACCTCTGCAACCTCGCCGCGCCCGACGACTCGGTGTACGAGAAGTCGGTGGCCGCGTTGCGCAACACGATGGAGGTGGCGTGCGGGATCGGGGCCGACGGAGTCGTGTTCCACGTCGGGTCGCATCTCGGAAGCGGCTTCGAGGCGGGCCTCGAGCGCGTGCTGCCTGCGATGGAACAGGTGCTCGAGCTCTGCACCGACGAGACCTGGCTCCTGATGGAGAACTCGGCCGGCGCCGGAGGCACGATCGGACGCTCGATCGAGGAGCTCGCGACGATTCACGAGCGGCTCGGCCGCCATCCACACCTGGGCGTCTGCCTCGACTCGTGCCACCTCTGGGTGTCGGGAGTCGACGTCACCGACCCGGCCGGGCTCGACGCCTGCCTCGACGAGCTGGACTCGACGATCGGCCTCGACCGGCTCCGCGCGCTGCACGTGAACGACGCGGCGGCAGCGTTCGCGTCGAACCGCGATCGGCACGCCAATATCCTCGAGGGAGAGCTGGGCGAGAAGCTTGGCGTGTTTCTCTCCAACGTGCGGCTGCAGGGGCTTCCAGCCGTGCTGGAGACCGCAGGCCCCGAGAACCGCGGCCCGGACGCGGCCGAGGTCCGCAAGACGAAGGAGCTGCGCGCCCGCTGGCTGAAGTGACCGAACCGCGCTACCGCTGGGTCGTGCTCGCCGCCGGGACGTTCGCGCAGGCCAGCTTCTCCGCGTCCTCGGTGGGACTGCCGGCGCTCGGTCCGGCCCTGAAGTCGCACTACG
>DASSLB010000188.1:0-2406 GCA_035689945.1 Gaiellaceae bacterium
GATGTAGTCGAAGAGCAGCGACGACGCGTACGGCGAAGCGGTGGCGGTCTCGACGTCTACGAGATCGATCTCGCGGGCGCGCAGCCGGCCGAGCAGCCGCTTCAGCGCAGGCAGGTCGAACACGTCCTGCAGGCACTCGCGATACGTCTCGAGCACGATCGGGAAGCTCGAGTACTTCCGCGCGACCTGGAGCAGCCCCTGCGCCTTGAGCCGCTGTTGCCAGAGCGGCGTCCGCTCGCCGGGCCGGCGGCGCGGGATGAGAAGAGCGCGCGCCGCATTCTCGCGGAAGCGTGCGCCGAACAGCGCGGTCTGCCCCACCTCGGCGAGCACGAGGTCTTCGAGCTCGTCGGGATCGAGCATGAGCAGGTCGGTCGCGGGCGGCGAGTCGGCGTCGGGCAGGTGGAACGCGATGCCGTCGTCCGACCAGATCGACTGCACCTCGAGCCCGAGCGACTCGCGCAGCCGAGCGCCGACGGCCATCGCCCACGGCGCGTGCACGCGCGCGCCGAACGGCGTCAGGATGCAGACGCGCCAGTCACCGATCTCGTCGCGGAAGCGCTCGACCACGACTGTGCGGTCGGACGGGACCGCTCCGGTGGCGCGCTCCTGCTCGCGGAGAAAGGTGAGGAGGTTCCGCTCCGCCCGCTCGTCGAGGTCGGCCACCTTCGGGTTGCGCGCCGCGAGCAGCTCGCGGGCAAAGCGCCCGATCGCCTCGCCGAGCTCGTACGGCCGGCCGACGCCCTCGCCCTTCCAGAACGGCACCGCTCCCGGCACACCCGGCGCCGGCGAGACGAGCACGCGGTCGCGTGTTATCTCCTCGATCCGCCACGACGAGGCGCCGAGCACGATCACCTGGCCGGCTCGCGCCTCGTAGACCATCTCCTCGTCGAGCTCGCCTACGCGGCCACCGCTCTCGCCGGCGATGAAGACGCCGAAGAGACCGCGGTCGGGGATCGTGCCGGCGTTCGTGACGGCCAGCCGACGTGAGCCCGGGCGGCCGCGGATCACACCCGCGGTGCGATCCCAGATGATGCGCGGCCGGAGCTCGGCGAACTCGTCCGACGGGTAGCGGCCCGCGAGCATGTCGAGGACGTTCTCGAGCTGCGCGCGCGAGAGCTCGGCGAAGGGATACGCGCGGCGGACAAGGCTGTGGAGCTCGGCGACCTCGATCTCCTCATCGGCGCAGATCGCGACGACGTGCTGGGCGAGGACGTCGAGTGGGTTGCGGGGGATCTGCGTCTCTTCGATCAGCCCTTCCCGCATCCGCTGCGCGACGACCGCCGACTCGAGCAAGTCCGCGCGGAACTTCGGGAAGATCCGCCCGCGCGAGACCTCGCCGAGCGAGTGGCCGGCGCGGCCGATTCGCTGCAGCCCGCGCGCGACCGACTTCGGCGACTCGACCTGCACGACGAGATCGACCGCACCCATGTCGATCCCCAGCTCGAGCGACGAGGTCGCGACGAGGCACGGGATCCGGCCTGCCTTAAGGTCTTCCTCGATCTGGGTGCGCTGCTCGCGCGCGAGCGAGCCGTGGTGCGCGCGGGCAATCTCCTCCTCAGCGGCTTCGTTGAGGCGAAGCGCGAGCCGCTCGGCGAGCCGGCGGTTGTTGACGAAGACGATGGTGGAACGGTGCGCACGCACGAGCTCGACGAGCGCCGGGTAGATCGACGGCCAGATCGAGCGCGGCTCCCAGCCTTCCTCGCGGCTCTCCCCTCCAGGCTCCCGCATGTCCTCGACCGGAACGACGACCTCGAGGTCGAGCTCCTTCGCCACGCCCGCGTCGACGAGCTCGATCGGGCGGCCGCCGCTGACGAACCTCCCGATCTCCTCGAGCGGGCGCTGCGTCGCCGAAAGGCCGATCCGCTGCACCCGCTGCGCGGCAAGAGCCTCGAGCCGCTCGACCGAGAGCGCGAGATGGGCGCCGCGCTTCGTGCCGGCGACGGCGTGCACCTCGTCGAGGATCAGCGTGTCCACGCTCCGCAGCAACTCCCGGGCCCGCGAGGTGAGCAGGAGGAACAGCGACTCCGGTGTGGTGATCAGAACGTCCGGCGGCTCGCGGAGCATCGCCGCGCGCTCCTTCTGCGGGGTGTCCCCGGTGCGGACGGCGACGCGGAGCTCGGACTGCAGTCCGGCAAGCGGGCCACGCAGGTTCCGCTCGACGTCGTAGTTGAGCGCCTTGAGCGGCGAGACGTAGAGAACGCGCAGGCCGTGCCCCGGCTGCGCCGCCGGGGCGCCGGCGGCTTTGCCGCCGACGCTTGCAGCCGACAGCCGGTCGATCGCCGAGAGGAAGGCCGCGAGCGTCTTGCCCGAGCCGGTCGGCGCCTGGATGAGCACGTGGCCGCCGCCGGCGATCGCGGGCCACCCTTTCTCCTGCGCAGGAGTCGGCGCGGCGAAGTTCCGCTCGAA
>DASSLB010000189.1:0-3260 GCA_035689945.1 Gaiellaceae bacterium
ACGGCCAATCCGTAGGCGGCGACCCGCAGCGGCAGCTCACGCTCCTTGTGGAGCTTCCAGGTCTCCTCGAACGCGCGCGTGATGATCGCGTCGAGACGCGAGTCGACCTCATGCTCCGACCAGAAGTACTGCTGCAGGCCCTGCACCCACTCGAAGTACGAGACGACGACCCCGCCGGCGTTGGCGAGGATGTCCGGGAGCACGAGGATCCCACGCTCCTCCAGGATCTCGTCCGCTTCGGGGGTCACCGGGCCGTTCGCGCCTTCGCAGATGATCGTCGCCTTGATGCGGGCGGCGTTCTCGGCCGTGATCACTTGCTCGAGCGCGCAGGGAGCGAGCAGGTCGCAGCTGAGCTCGAGCAGCTCGGCGGCGTCGATCTCCTTCGCACCCGGGAAGCCGCGGAGCGTGCCGTGCTCCCGCTTCCAGGCGAACGCGGCGGGGATGTCGATTCCCTTCTCGTTGTGGAGTGCGATCGCCGAGTCCGAGATGCCGATCACCTTCGCGCCCTGCTCGTGCAGGAACACCGCGAGGTAGCTGCCCACGTTGCCGAAGCCCTGGACGACGCTGACGAGGCCGTCGAAGCTCCGGTCGAGCTTCTTCAGGGTCTCGCGCACCGTGAAGAACGCGCCGCGGGAGGTCGCCTCCTCACGGCCGAGCGAGCCGCCGATGTCGAGCGGCTTGCCGGTCACGATGCCGAGCACCGGGTGGCCCTTGTTCATCGAGTAGGTGTCGAAGATCCAGGCCATCGTCTCGCCGCTCGTGTTCACGTCCGGCGCCGGGATGTCGGTCTGCGGACCGATCTCGTTCACGATCTCGCTGGCGTAGCGGCGGGTCATCCGCTCGAGCTCGCCCTTCGACATCGTCTTCGGATCGCACGCGATGCCGCCCTTGGCGCCGCCGAACGGGATTCCCGTCAGGGCGCACTTCCACGTCATCCACATCGCGAGGGCGCGGACCTCGTCGAGGGTCACGTCCGGGTGGTAGCGGATGCCTCCCTTCGACGGCCCGCGCGCCAGGCTGTGCTGGACGCGGTAGCCCTCGAAGACCTCGATCCGTCCGTCGTCCATCCGGGTCGGGATGGACACGATGACTCCCTTCTTGCATCGCTCGAGCACGCGCACGAGCGACTCGTCGATTTCGAACGTGTCGGCGACGCGGCGCAGCTGGAAACGTGCGACGTCGTACGGGTTCTCCTTCAGATGTGACTCGCGTGTGACGGTGGCCACAGCTTCTTCTCCTTTCATTCGAGTACGTGGATGTTTCGCTCGGCGCACATGCGCTTGAGCACGTGCGGCCAGACGCTGACGCTCACCTCACCGAGGTGGGCCTTGCGGAGCAGCAGCATCATCGTCCGCGACTGCCCGATCCCGGCTCCGATCGAGAGCGGGATCTCGTCACGCATGATCGCCCGGTGGTACGGCAGCTCGAGGAAGTCGAGCTGACCCGAGAGCTCGAGCTGGCGGACGAGGGACTCCTTCGTCACCCGGATGCCGCCGGACATGAGCTCGTGCCGCCGGCGGGTGACCGGGTTCCAGACCAGGATGTCGCCGTTGAGCCCATGCATCGGGCGACCGTCCGCGGAGCGTGTCTCCGTCGACCAGTCGTCGTAGTCGGCGGCGCGCAGCTCGTGCGGCAGCCCGTCGGCGAGCGGCCACCCGATCCCGTAGATGAAGACGGCAGGATGCTCCTGCAGGATCGCCGTCTCGCGCTGCTTGCGCGGCAGGTCCGGGTAGGCGGCGAGGATGTCCTCGGCGTGGATGAACTCGAGCTCGCCGGGCAGGGGCGGATGGACCTCGCCGAGCACGGGGTAGCGCTCGTGGAGAAGAGTCTCGGCCTCCTTCAGCACCTTCCAGATCGCCCGCACCGTGGCCCTCAGGTACTCGAGCGTCCGGTCCTCGGGCCTGATCGTCCGCTCCCAGTCCCACTGGTCGACGTAGGCGCTGTGGTCGTGGTCGAGGAAGTAGTCCTTGCGCACGGCGCGCATGTCGGTGAGCAGGCCTTCGCCGGCGCGCATGCCGAACTGGCGCAGCGCGAGCCGCTTCCACTTGGTCGCCGCCTGCACAACCTCGGCATCGATCGGGTTCTGCTCGAAGTCGTTGGCGATGTGGAAGGGGACTGGAGTTCGTGAGCCGTCTCGGTCGAGGTAATCGTTGACGCCGCTCGTGCGGTCGATGATCAGCGGCACCTGCACCAGCGTGAGGTTCAGCTCTTCGCAGAGCCGGTCCTCGATCAGGCGCTTGGCGGCATAGAGCCCGCGCATCGTCTCTCTCGGATCGAGCAGCGGGACGTAGTCGTCGGGCAGCACGTGCTCGAGCTCGCCGTAGTCGCCGATGCCCGGACCGGCGAGGTCGGCTTGCTTCGTCTGGACGCTCATCGCTTCACTCCTCCTCCACTCGGCCCGGCAGCAACCCGCTCTCGTGCCCGACCTCGACGAATGCGGCAAGCGCGCGCTCGAGGTGGACGGGCTCGAGTGCCGCCGACATCTGGACCCGGATCCGCGCAGTTCCCTCCGGCACAACCGGAAAGCCGAAACCAGTGACGAAGACGCCGCGCTCGAGGAGCTTCTGCGAGAGCTCGATCGCACGGGCCGTCTCGCCCACGATGATTGGGATGATCGCCGCCTCACCCGGCAGTGGCGCGAACCCTGCCTCGCGCAGGGCCGCGCGGAACCAGCGTGTGTTCTCGTGCAGGCGCGACACGAGGTCGGGGCGGGCACGAAGCACCCGAACGGCTGCGCGCGCCGAGCAGGCGACGGTCGGCGGCAGCGCGTTCGAGAAGAGCTGCGGCCGGGAGCGTTGCGCGAGCAGGTCGCACACCTCCTCGGTCGCCGCGACGTAGCCGCCCGCCGCGCCGCCGAGCGCCTTGCCGAGCGTCCCCGTGAGGACGTCGACCTGGCCGAGGACGCCGAAGTGCTCGGCGACGCCGCGCCCGGTCGTTCCGACGACTCCGACACCGTGGGAGTCGTCGACGAGCACGATCGCGTCGTGGGCGCGCGCGAGCTCGAGAATGTCCGGCAGGCGGGCGAGGTCGCCCTCCATCGAGAAGACGCCGTCGGTGAGGATCAGCTTGCGCCGGCTGCGCTCGCACGAGCGGAGCGCCTCCCGGAGCTCCGTCATGTCCGAGTGCTTGTAGACGAGCTTCTGCTGCGGCTTCGAGAGGCGGACGCCGTCGATCACCGAGGCGTGGTTGAGCTGGTCCGAGATGATCACCGTCCGCTCGTCCGCGAGCGTGGGGATGACGGCCTCGTTCGCGTTCCAGCA
>DASSLB010000190.1:0-4107 GCA_035689945.1 Gaiellaceae bacterium
GTGCAGGGCCAGATGTACACGGACGTCTACGCCGACGTCTTCACCGGCGACGAGCGCTGGCGCGCGCTCGACACGCCCGAGGGCGAGCTCTACGCGTGGGACGAGGAGTCGACCTACGTCCGGCTCCCGCCGTACTTCGACGGGATGCCGCGCGAGCCCGAGCCGGTCGCCGACGTGGAGGGCGCCCGCTGCCTCGTGATGATCGGCGACTCCGTCACGACCGACCACATCTCGCCTGCGGGCGCGATCCGGCCCGACTCACCTGCCGGGCAGTATCTGGTCGAGCACGGAGTCGAGCGGCGCGCGTTCAACTCCTACGGCGCGCGGCGGGGCAATCACGAGGTGATGATTCGCGGCACGTTCGCAAACGTGCGCCTCAAGAACCTCCTCGTGCCCGGCAGCGAGGGAACGTGGTCCGTGCACCTGCCCAGCGGCGAGGAGGGGACGATCTTCGACGTCGCCGAGCGGTATCGCTCCGAGGGCGTGCCGACGATCGTGATCGCCGGCAAGGAGTACGGCTCCGGCTCGTCACGCGATTGGGCGGCGAAGGGGCCGAACCTCCTCGGCGTGCGCGCGGCGATCGCGGACTCGTACGAGCGGATCCACCGCTCCAACCTCCTGATGATGGGGATCGCGCCGCTGCAGTTCATGCCGGGCGAGAACGCAGAGTCGCTCGGGCTGACGGGCCGGGAGGAGTTCTCGATCTCGGGGCTCGAGGGGGGTGACGCCCACGAGGTGACGGTGCGGGCCGACGACAAGGAGTTCCGCGCCCGCCTCCGCCTCGATACGCCGCGGGAGCGTGAGTACTTCCGCCACGGCGGGATCCTTCAGTACATGCTGCGGCGACTGCTCTCGGAGTAGATCCTGTGGAGGCACCGCTGGTGGTGGTCGTCACGGGGCCGCCGGCGGCGGGGAAGACGACGATCGCGCGCGAGCTCGCGGCGCGGCTACGGCTACCGCTGATCGCGAAGGACACGATCAAGGAGGCGCTCTTCGACGCGCTCGGCAGCGGCGATCTCGCATGGTCGCAGCGGCTCGGCGAAGCGACCTATCTCGCCATGCTCGCGATCGCAGAGGAGTCGGTGGCTGCCGGCTCCGGGCTTGTCCTCGAGGCGAACTTCATCCGCGGTGGCGAGTCCCGGCTGGCCGCGCTGCCCGCATGCCTCGTCCAGGTTCACTGCAGCGCGCCACTCGAGGTGCTGGTCGAGCGCTATGCGTCGCGCGAACGGCATCCGGGCCACGTCGACGACGCACGGGTCGACGCGCTGCGTGAGGCAGTCGAGTCGGGCCGACACGAGCCACTCGATCTTCCGGGCGAAACGATCCGCCTCGACACGAGCGGGCCAGTCGATCTCTCCGCCGTCGCAGACCGCGTTCGCGCCAGCCGGCCGGTGGCAGCCACCATCACAAGACCGTGACGCCGGCACAGTGCGGGACGGTGGAGGATGCCGGAGTGACGCGGCCGGAAACCGGCTGTTCAAGCCGCATTCATTCGCCTGACGCACCCGGTGCTCGGTTACCGATTCGTGACGCTTTCGCGAATATGGCGTGCAGTGGCTGCCACCGGCCTTTGGCTACGCCTCGGGTGCGCCGGCCTTGTCTCGGGGCCGGATGCGCGCGAGACGCGCTTCAGCTTCTGCCTCGTGGCGCGTTTGCACCACTCGCTCGCTCGCCTGCAGCTCCTTGCAGATCCACCACGCAGCGAAGCCGAACAGCACCGGGAGCACCCAGACCAGGATCCGGTAGGCCCAGATCTGGCCGGTGTACGAGAGCCCGAACGTGACGAAGACGCGGTCGGACGAACCCGCGAAGAAGACGAGCACGACCCAGCTGATCACCCCCACGCCGATGCCTGATCGAACCGGCGCGTCCCGCGGACGGTCGAGGAGATTGTGGAACGCCTCGTCGCCGGTGAACTTCCGCTCGAGCCACGGCCAGAAGTAGAGGAAGCCGAAAACGACGAGCGGGAACGCCGCCCCGCCCCAGAACGGATTCGGCACGAGCGTGTAGCCGGCGATCGTCAGGTCGAAGCTCGGCACGAGCCGAAGCCCGCCGATCAGCCAGCCCAGGTACCAGTCCGGCTGCGCGCCGTTCGTCGAGGAGTACGTGTGGTACGGGCCCCAGAGCCAGATCGGGTTGATCTGGACGAGGCCGCCCAGCAGGAAGAGGACGCCCGTCGTCCCGACCATCAGCCCGAGCGATCGCGGCGCCTGTCCCGGAAACGCAGGCACGCCGACGATGGTGTGCTCGGTCTGAGCCTTCCGGCGCCGGAACTGCGTGTGGTGCCGCATCGCGACCAGCAGCAGGTGCGCCCCGAGTAAGAGCCCGATCAGGATCGGGAAGATCAGGATGTGCGCGATGTACATGCGCGGCCAGAGGTCGGGACTACCGGGGAACATCCCGCCGAACAGCCAGTTCATGAAGTTCTCGCCGACGAACGGCAGCGCGAGCCCGACCGAGTAGCCGATCACGAGCCCCATCCCCGACATCAGGTCGTCGACGAGCGAGTAGCCGATGTACGCCTCGAGGAGCGCGAGCGTGAGCATCGTCACCCCCAGCCAGTACGTCAGCTCGCGCGGCTTCCGGTAGGCGCCGGTGAAGAAGATGCGGAAGAGGTGCAAGACGATCGCCGCGATGAACACATTCGCGGCCCAGTGGTGCGTCTGCCGGATCAGCAGGCCGGCGCGGACGACGAGCGAGAGGTGCACCACCGACGCGTACGCCTCGCTCATCCGCTGGCCGTAGAGCGGCGGATAGTACTCACCGCGAAAGACGACCTCCTTCGTCGAGTCGACGAAGAAGAAGGTCAGGTAGATCCCCGTCGCGACGAGAACGATGAAGGCGTAGAGCGCGACTTCGCCGAGCAGGAACGACCAGTGGTCGGGGAAGAGGTAGCGCAGAGCCTTGCGCAGCAGCGGCGCGCTCGCGGTGCGCTGGTCGAGCCAGCGGACGGCGCGGCGGGTCACGGCTGCGCCTTCCAGAGCCGAACGCCCCACCACGACGGCCCGACCGGGCCGTCGAAGTTCCCCTTCGCGCGCAGGTAGCCCTTCGAATCCTTGTAGACGGGGAGCAGCGGAAGGTCGCGTCCGGCAGGTCCGAAGGTGACGGTGCCACCCGTCGCGGGGTCGAAGGTCGAGTAGTGGCAGGGGCAGACGAGCGCCGGCCTCGGCTCGTCGGGCTGGAAGAGCGGCGCGCGGTAGAGCGTGATCGCGCAGCCCGCGTGCGTGCAGATCCGCGAGTAGGCGAGGATCCCATTCGCGTCGTAGCCCTTCAGATGCGGCGGCAGCCGGAGCTCCTTCGGCGGCAGCCTGATCACGACGAGCGAAGCCGCCATCTGCTCCTTCTCCTCGGCGCTGGTGCCCTCGGGGAAGGCGAGGTAGAAGTTCTGCTCCGAGATGTCCGACGCCTTGTAGGGCTCTCCGTTCTCGTCGACGAGCCGGCGTCCACGGCGCCACGGCGTCTGGAGGAAGTCGCCGACGCGGAAGAGCGGCCCGAACGAGACGGCGGGCGCGAGGATCGCCAGCCCGAGCGTCCCGCCCGCCCCGAGCAGGCCGAGCTTGAAGAAGCGCGACCGGGTGAAGCGCGTGCCGCTCTCGTCGAGCACCTCAGCGATCACCTGCTGCTCGTACGAGTGCTCGTGCGGCGGGTACTCCTCCGTGAGCTCCTCGGTCGGCACGAGCTTGAGGCCGACGACGATCAGCGCTGTGGCAAGGAACAGAAGCGCGAGCCCGAGCGCCGCGCCGAGGAACTGCGTCTCGTTCGGGATCGAATCGCCGAACGCGTAGACCAGGATGAAGGCGATCGCGCTGAAGGACGAGAGGCCGAGCAGGGCGAGCACGGCGAGCTCGGCAGCGAGATGGTCGGGCTGCGTTGGCACGATCCGGGTCTCCTGCCGCCCGGGTCGCCGCCGACCCCGGCCGAGGAGGAGCACGAGCGCCGAGAGAGTCGCGTTCCGCAGACGGCTCACGAACGCAACCTCCTGCCGAGCAGCAGACAGAGCACGATCAGCGCCGGAATCGCGATGAACCACGTCACGAGCCCTTCCGGAACGGGTCCGAGGAAGCCGAGCCCCCAGCCGCCGGGCCGGTCTGGGTTCTTCGTGAACTC
>DASSLB010000191.1:0-5589 GCA_035689945.1 Gaiellaceae bacterium
GACTCGGCGTGCGTCCTCCCGGCGCCGAGCCTCTCGTTCGCGCAGGGGCAGGAGATTGCCCGCGTCGTGCGGATTCTCGGGCGCGCGCTCGGGGCGGTCGGGCTCCTCAACGTCCAGCTCGCGGTGACCGGCGACGGCGACGTGTACGTGCTCGAGGCGAACCCGCGCGCCTCGCGGACGGTTCCGTTCGTCAGCAAGGCGACCGGCGTCGAGCTCGTCAAGGCGGCCTGCCGTCTCGCCGTCGGGGCGACGATCTCCGAGCTCGGGCTGCCCCCCGAGCGGCCACCTCGGCAGTGGAGCGTGAAAGCCGCGGTGCTTCCGTTTGCGCGTTTCCCGGGGAGCGATCCGGTGCTCGGGCCCGAAATGCGCTCGACCGGCGAGGTGATGGCGAGCGCTGCCGATCTCTCGACCGCGCTCGACAAGGCGGAGCGGGCCGCGGGGCGGCGGCTGCCGCGCTCGGGCTCCGTCTTCATCTCCATCCGCGAGCCCGACCACCAGCAGGCCGTGCCGATCGCGGCGACGCTCGTCGGCCTCGGCTTCGAGCTCTACGCGACTGAGGGAACCGCGGCGACGCTCGCTGCGGCCGGGATCGCGGTCGAGCCGGTGCGAAAGCTCAGCGAGGCGACCGACGGCGAGCCGACGGTCGTCGACCTCATCCGGCGCGGCCGCTGCGACCTCGTGATCAACACGCCCGAGGGCCGCAACGCGCGGTCCGACGGCTATGCGATCCGCGAGGCTGCGCTCGCACGCCGCGTGCCGTGCATCACGACTCTCTCGGGTGCCGCCGCGGCCGTGCATGCGATCGCCACTGCGCGCGCCGAACAGGCCGTCTCTCTCCAGGAACGGATCGATGCAGAGCTTGGCGTCGCCCACTCGGCATAGGGTCACCGGCTCCGAGCGCCTCGGGCCGTACACGCTGATGCGGCTCGAGCGCGGCGGGCTCGAGCCCGGCGTGCCTGGACAGTTCTTCATGCTCGAGGCTCCGGGCCGGCTGCTGCCAAGGCCGTTCTCGCTCTGCCTTGCGCCGGAGGGCGAGCTCGTCTTCCTCGTCGACCCGGTCGGACCCGGAACGCAGGCGCTTTGCGAGCTTCGGGTCGGCGAGGAGATCGGAGTGCTCGGGCCGCTCGGGCACGGCTACCGGCTCGACGTCGAGCGACCGCTGCTCGTCGGCGGCGGGATCGGGATCGCACCGCTGCCGTATCTCGCCGAGCAGCTCGGCGGTTCGCCCCCGGTAGTCCTCGGCTTCCGCAGCGAGGAGCACGCCGAAGCGGCTGTCCTCTTGCCGGACGCCGAGATCGCGATCGATCCAGTGCTCGTCACGGAGCTGATCGAGCCGGGCTTCGACGTGCTCGCGTGTGGTCCGGAGCCGATGCTGCACGCGGTCGCCGTGATGTGTCCGTCGGCGCAGCTTGCGTGGGAGGCGCCGATGGCCTGCGGCTACGGCGCCTGCTATGGCTGCGTCGTCGAGATCGACGGTGCGCTCAAACGGCTCTGCCTCGAGGGGCCGGTGCTCGACGCCGCGCGCGTGCGGACGTCGGAGGAAGTCGCCGCGTGAGGATCCTCAACGCGAGCGGTTGTCTCGACGCGCTCGCGGCGCCGGAGGTCGCGCGGACACTCGACGCGTTCGTGACGAAGACCGTCACGCCGCTGCCGCGCGAAGGAAACGCGCCGCCGCGGATCGCCGAGACGGCACAGGGGATGCTCAACGCGATCGGGCTCGCCAACCCTGGCCGCGAGCGCTTCCTCGCCGATCACCTGCCGCGGCTCCGCGAGCTCGGAATCCCGCTCTGGGTCAGTGTCGGCGGATTCTGCGCGGACGACTATGCCGAGACGTGCGCGCAGCTTCCCCTCGAGATCGAGGTGATCGAGCTCAACCTCTCCTGTCCCAACGTCGACGAGGCGGCCGACTCCGCCGCCGAGATCGTCACCGCCGCGCGCCAGGCGACGGACCTGCCGCTCTACGCGAAGCTCTCCGCCGCGCATCCCGACGTCGCCGAGGTTGCGCAGGCTGTCGCGGCCGCGGGCGCCGACGGGCTCTCGCTCATCAACACGCTCCGCGCCGTTGCACTCGACAAGCACCTCCGTCTGGCGCTCGCGCGCGGCAGCGGCGGTCTCTCCGGCCCCGCGCTGAAGCCGGTCGCCCTGCACGCCGTGAGCGTCTGCCACGGGGCGACCGGCCTGCCGATCGTCGGCATGGGCGGGATCCAGACCGGCCGCGACGCGCTCGAGTTCGCGGCCTGCGGCGCCGGCGACGTCGCGCTGGGAACGGTCCTCTTCGCAGACCCCGGCGCACCGTCGCGCGTACGCGCAGAGCTTGCCGCCGCGTGCGAGGACATTGGCGTTGCCAAACCGGAAGACGCAACGAGCCTGGCAAAAACCCCGGAAACCGAGCGAAAAGTCCCCGCTTGAAGGTCGGCGGAGCATTGGTAAGATCGGCCGGCCGTGAGTCCGACCAAGACGCAGGCGCATGCTCCGCTTCGTTCCCTCGACCAGCGGATGGACGCCCTCAAACGAGCGAACGACGTACGCGTCAAACGCGCGAAACTCAAGAAGGACCTCAAAGAGGGCACGGTCAAGATCGAGAAGATCCTCGGTAACCCGCCGGAGTACGTCTCGACGGCGAAGGTGATCGACATCCTTATGGCGGTGCCGAAGTTCGGGCGTGTCAAGGCGGCGCGGTTCCTCAACACCTGCCGGATCAGCCAGTCGAAGACCGTCGGCGGGCTCTCCGACCGGCAGCGCACCGAGCTGATCGGCCTCTTCAACAGCCGCTAGTGGAGACGGGGCCGATGCCGACGGTGCTCGTCGTCACGGGCCCGTCGGGCGCCGGCAAGGGAACGCTGATCCGCGAGCTCGTCGAGCGCGTGCCGGAGATCGAGGTCACGGTCTCGGCCACCACACGCGAGCGGCGGCCCGGCGAGGAGAACGCCCGCGAGTACTGGTTCCTCTCGGACGACGACTTCCTCGCGCGCGTCGCGCGCGGCGAGTTCCTCGAGCACGTCGAGTACGTCTCCGGCCATCGCTACGGAACGCTTCGTTCCGAGCTCGAGCGGATCGCGGGCAAAGGGCATGTGCCGCTGCTCGAGCTCGAGACCGAGGGCGCGCTGCGCGTCAAGGGCGAGGTTCCCGGCGCGGTGACGATCTTCATCTCGGCACGCGTCGAGGAGCTGGAGCGGCGCCTTCGCGAACGGGCGACGGAGAGCACGGGGGAGATCGGGGAGCGAATCGAGCTTGCCCGCAAGCAGCTCGACCAGGCGGGCGAGTTCGACTACGTGATCGAAAACGACGACCTCGAGCGCGCCGTCGGCGAGCTGACGAACCTGGTGCGCGGCCTCCTCGGCGCGACGGCTACCATGCCACGGCGATGATCGAACCCCGCGTCGACGACCTGCTGGAGAACGTGGATTCCCGCTACGCCCTCGTGATCGTGGCGGCGAAGCGCGCCCGGCAGATCAACAACTACCACCATCAACTCGGTGAGGGAACCTTCGGCGACAACCTGCCGCCCCTCGTCGAGAGCCGATCGAAGAACTACTTGACCATGGCTCTGGAGGAGACGTCCCAAGGCATGCTCAAGTACGACTACACGGCGTAGCACCGTCTGACCGCCGCGCCAGCCGTTTTCGCGGCGGGTGGCATGATTTCGGTATGTCTCGCGTGCTCCTCGGGATCACCGGCGGCATCGCCGCCTACAAGACGTGCGAGCTGTGCCGGCTCCTGGTCAAGGACGGGCACGACGTGGTGCCGCTGGTCACTCCCGGCGCCGAGCGCTTCGTCACCGAGGAGACGTTTCGCGCTCTTGCGCGCCGTCCGCCCGGCGACGACGTCTATCTCCATCTCACGCGTGCCGACCTGCTCGTCGTGGCGCCGTGCACGGCGAACACGCTCGCGAAGCTCGTGCACGGGCTTGCGGACAACGTATTGACCGAGGCGGCACTCGCGCATCGAGGGCCGGTGCTCGTCGCGCCCGCCATGAACCCACGGATGTGGTCGCATCCGGCGACGCGGGCGAACGTCGAGGCTCTGCGCGCACGTGGCGTCGCCATTGTTGGGCCGGACGAGGGGGAGACGGCCGAAGGAGAGCTCGGCGTGGGGCGGATGGCCGAGCCGGAAGAGATCTTCCGCGCTGCGCAGGACCTCCTCCTCGGGACGGGTCCGTTGCGTGGCAAGCGCGTTCTCGTGTCGGCCGGCGGGACTCGCGAGCCGCTCGACGCCGTGCGCTTCGTCGGCAACCGCTCCTCGGGACGGATGGGCGTCGCGCTCGCCGCGGAGGCGCGCCGCCGCGGCGCCGAGGTGACGCTCCTCGGAGCCAACCTCGCCGTGCCCGCGCCGGCCGGAGTCGAACTCGTCGAGACACCCACTGCCGCCGATCTCGAGCGAGAGGCGCTCGTCCGTGCGGCCGAGGCCGACGTCGTCGTCATGGCCGCAGCCGTCGCCGACTACAGACCCGCGGAGGCTCTTGCGGCCAAGCGCCCGAAGGACACCGCGACGTGGACGCTCGAGCTCGAGCCGACAACCGACGTGCTTGCGAAGCTCGGCGAGCGTCGCCGCGACGGCCAGCTCCTCGTCGGGTTCGCCGCCGAGACGGGAGCCAACAGCCTCGAGCGCGCGCGGGAGAAGCTCGCCCGCAAGGGCGCCGACCTCTTCGTCCTCAACGACGTTGCGAGAGCCGACATCGGATTCGACGCCTACGACAACGAGGTGACGCTCCTCACCGCCTTTGGCGAGCGAACGGTGGCGAAGGCGCCGAAGGACGAGATCGCCGGCTCGATCCTCGACGAAGTGGAGGCCCTGCTCGCGAATGGCTGAGCGCGCGGTCGCACCGGCTCCGGGCGAACAGATCTCGACGATCGTCGAGAACCTCGGCCGGGTGATCCACGCGCCAGAAGAGACACTGCGCCTCGTCGTTCTGTGCCTCGTCGCCGAGGGGCACGCGATCATCGAGGACGTCCCGGGCGTCGGCAAGACGATGTTGACCAAGGCGCTCGCCCGCTCGCTCGACTGCAGTTTCTCCCGCCTCCAGTTCACGCCCGACCTCCTGCCGTCGGACGTCACCGGCGTCAACGTCTTCAACCAGCAGCGGACTGAGTTCGAGTTCCGGCCCGGGCCGGTCTTCGCGAATCTTCTCCTCGTCGACGAGGTCAACCGAGCGTCGCCGAAGACGCAGGCCGCGCTGCTCGAGTGCATGGAGGAGCGGCAGGTCTCGGTCGACGGGGTCACGTACCCCCTCGAGCCGCCGTTCATGGTCATGGCGACGCAGAACCCGATCGAGTACGAGGGGACGTACCCGCTGCCGGAGGCCCAGCTCGACCGGTTCACGCTGCGGCTATCACTCGGGTATCCGCCGCTTGCCGAGGAGGCGCGCATGCTCGACGAGCAGACCGGGGAGCCTCCGCTCGACTCGCTCCCGGCCGTGGCCGACGGGGTTGACGTGCTCCGCCTGGTCGAAGCCGCGCGCAGCATCTACGTCGAGGAGAGCGTCGGCCGCTACGTCGTCGCGCTCCTTCGCCAGACGCGCGGCGACTCGCGCGTCTATCTCGGGGCCAGCCCGCGCGCCGGGATCGCGCTGCTTCGGGTCGCCAAGGCCCG
>DASSLB010000192.1:0-5581 GCA_035689945.1 Gaiellaceae bacterium
GACGAGCCGCTCCACGAGCTACCCGACCAGGAGGAGCCGTTCCAGATCCCGCCGGACCAGCTCGAGCCGGCCGCCTCGAGGGCTGCCATGGAGGCGGAGACGAACGGCATGCCGAAGATGTCCTGCTCGCCCTGGAGCACGACGCCGTTGCTGCTGAGGTGGTCGGTGCCGCGCGACGCCTCGAGTGAGCCGGTGCCGGTCGAGGGCGCGTTGTACTGCTGCGATGCGAGAGCCGAGGGAACCGAGGCGCCGAGCAGCTTGCCCAGGTCGAGCTCGCCGCAGCCCTGCTGCTTCCAGTTGAAGGAGGAGAGCTTGTCGCAGCTCGCCGTCACCATCGCCTTGACCTGGTCCGGGGTCAGCTGCGGATACCGCTGCAACAGATCCGCCACGGCGCCGGAGGTGAACGCGGTCGCCTCGGAGGTACCGCTGCCACGGAAGTAGCGATCGCCCAGCACGCCCGACGGGCTGTTCTGGTCGATGTACGAACCGGGGACCCGGAGGCCCTGCATGTGCGAGCCGGGCGCAATCACGTCGGGTGCGCGGCACGCGCTGCTGCAACTCGCGGCACCGGCCGAGTACGAGCCGACCTGGTCGTCCCACGGGGTCGCCGTTCCCATCGTGTCTGCAGCGCCGACCGCCAGGATCTGCGGGTCGTACGCCGGGTCGGCGAGGCCCTGCGCGCTCGCCCCGTTCTGGTAACCGGAGTTGCCGGCGGCGGCCACGACGACGATGCCGGCCTTCCAGGCCTGCTCGACCGCAAACGCGACGGGGTCGATCCCGTATGCCTGAGTCGAGTTCGTGCCGTACGAGAGGTTGAGGACCCGGATGTTCAACCCGTTGTCATTGCGGTGCTGCACGACCCAGTCGATCGCAGCGATCACCTGGCTCACGTCGGCGCCACCGTCCGCGACGCCGACCTTGAGCGACAGGATGCGGGCGTCGGGCGCAGCACCGCGGTAGCCGCCGGGCTGACCGTCGTTGCCGGCGATCAGCCCCGCCATGAAGGTGCCGTGGCCGTTCGCGTCGAGATTCCGGAGACTCGAATTCTGGGAGTCGAGAGAGAGGTCAGGACCGTAGGTGACCTTGCCGGGGGCGTCCAGGCCCGCGACCGGCGACACGCCGGTGTCGATGATGGCGACGCCCACGCCCTTGCCGGTGACGCCGGCGTTCCACCACGTCTGCACGCCGTCGGCGGCGGTGATGTTCTGCATCGAGTACGGATCGGACGCCGGGTCGTAACCGGTCGAGCCCCAGGACGCGCCGGAATGCACCATCCCGGACGCTATTGCCACAACCAGCGTGAGAAGTCCCAGACGCCAGAACCGGAAACGGGAAGCGTCGCGTTGAGTGAGGGTTGACCCCACGTCTACCTCCTTGATCGCGACTGCTCTGATTGCCGCAGAACGAGCCGCAGTAGCCGCCAAACAAGTGGGCGCAACGTAGGTGGCCGCCGAGGGCTCCTCATCCCGCAAAAGGGGGAGCCGGTTGCCCTGGACGAGGGATTCTCGCTCACCGAATACGATGGTTCGGCCGTGAGTTCCGTCCTCGACTCGTCTCCGCCTCGCTTCACCGCCGACGAAGCGGCCGGGATCGCGGCCGACCTGTTCGGCCTCCGGGGCAGCGCGTCCAACCTCGGCAGCGAGCGAGATCAGGCATTCCTGCTCGAGAACGGGGAATTCGACGGAGTCCTCAAAATCTCCAACAGCGGCGAGGACACGGCGGCGCTCGACCTCGAGGAGGCCGCGATCGCCCATGTGGCGGCGGTCGACCCGGATCTGCCTGTTGCGCGGCAGCTCGCACCGCGGGCCACCTTCGACGGCCACCACGTGCGACTCTTCGAACGGCGGCGCGGCTTCAAAGGCGGCCCGGAGCTCGACGACTCAGCCGTGTACGCCGTCTCAGCCGTTCACGCCGGCCTTTGCCTCGCCCTCCGGGGTTTCTTCCATCCTGCGGCCGGACGCGAGCTGCTCTGGAACCTTCATGCAACCCCCCGGTTGAGGCCGCTGCTGGACGAGATCGAGGTGCCGGAACGACGGGCGCTCGTCGAACGAACGCTCGACCGTTTCGAGGAACGCGTGCTGCCGGAGTGGCCGCGGCTTCGTGCCCAGGTCGTCCACGGCGACTTCAACCTCGACAATCTCATGCTGGACGAGCGCGGCCGGCTCGTGGGAATCCTCGACTTCGGCGACTGCTGTCACACAGCGCTGGCGGCCGACGTCGCGGTGGCGCTCGCGTCGTACCTGCGCGGACGGCCGTCCGGGGAGGTGTTCCGAGTCGCGCGGATCGCGCTCGACGGTTTCGCCTCGAAGCTCCCGCTCGAGCCGCTCGAGCTCGAGCTGATGGGGGACCTCGTCGCGGCCCGGCTCGCGGCAATCGTCTCCATCAGCACCTGGCGCACCCGCCGCTTCCCCGAGAACGCCGAGTACATCGAGGCCTGGGACGACGACTCGTGGCAGTTGCTCGAGCTGTTCGACGGCCTCACTCCGGAGGAGATCGCGCGAGAACTCGGAAGTGGAAGCTCGACAGCCGCGACCGGCCAGCTCGCCCGGCGGCGGAACGAGGCGTTCGGCGGTCTCCTGACCCCGCTCACCTACCGCCGCCCTGTTCACGCGGTGCGCGCCGAGGGCGTCTGGATCCACGAGCCCGACGGCCGCCGTCTGCTCGATGCGTACAACAACGTGCCCGTTGTCGGGCACTGCCACCCGCGCGTCACCGAGGCTGTCGTCCGTCAGACCCGGCTGGGCGCGACGAACGCCCGGTACCTCGCGGAGCCGCTCATCGAGCTCGCCGAGCGGTTGCTCGCAACGTTTCCCGCCGGCGCGGCTCTCGACACGGTACTGCTCGTCAACTCCGGCAGCGAGGCGAACGACCTCGCCTGGCGGCTGGCCGCCGGAGTAACGGGTCACGGCGGCGCGCTCGTCACGGAGCACGCCTACCACGGCGTCACCGCGGCCTCGACCGCGCTGTCGCCGGAGGACTGGCCGCCCGAGAGCCCACCGGCCACGATCGGGCGGTTCCCGGCCCCCGGCGGCGGCGCCGATCCAGCCGCCGCATTGGACGCTGCGCTCGCGAGGCTCGAGGGCGGTCTCGCTGCGACGTTCCTCGACGGATCGCTCATGAGCGACGGGATCTACACGCCGGAGAGCTCCGAGCTACGACTGCTCGTCGAGCGGACGCACGCAGCCGGGGGGCTGTACGTCGCGGACGAGGTACAAGCGGGTCACGGCCGCCTCGGCGCCGGACTCTGGTCCTTCGCCCGTCACGGAATCGCGCCGGACGTCGTGACGCTCGGGAAGCCGATGGGCAACGGTTATCCCGTCGCGGCGGTGGTGACGAGGCGCGAGCTCGCCCAGCGGTTCCCGTACGCGGGAAGGACGTTCTCCACCTTCGGCGGCAACCCGGTCGCCGCGAGCGCCGCCCTCGCCGTGCTCGACGTCCTCGAAGACGAGCGCCTGCCCGAGCGCGCCGCCGGTGTCGGCGAGCGCCTGCGTGCGGCGATCGTCGGCCTGAGCAAACCTGACATCGTCGAGGTGCGCGGCACGGGTCTCCTCGCCGGCGTCCAGCTCTCGAGCGGCGATCTGGCCGAGCGCGTCGCCGACGAGCTGCGCGAGCAGGGGATCCTCGTGGGGCTCACCGGCAAGCACGAAGACGTGCTCAAGATTCGGCCACCGCTCGTCTTCGGAGACGAGCACACGGAGTTGCTCGTCTCGGCACTCGCGAAGATCCTCCCCTAGACCTCCGGCCGCAAAGTCGTATCGTTTTGCCATGGCGGTCGAGCAGACGGACGCGGAGCTCGTCTCCCGGTGCCGGGAAGGCGATGCGGAGGCGTGGAACGAGTTCGTCGAGCGGTTCTCGCGCTACGTCTACGCGATCTGCGGTCGCGGGTTCCGCCTCGCGCAGCACGACGCCGAGGACGTCTTCCAGGAAGTCTTCGCACGGGCGTTCGAGAGGCTGTCGGAGCTACGGAGCGACGACGCCGTGCGCCCGTGGCTCGCGCAGCTGACCCGCCGGCTCTGCATCGACAAGCTGCGCCTGCTCGCCCGCGACACAACCACCGACGCCGAGCCGGACGAGCGGGAGGTCGACGACGCGCTCGCCCAGCTCGACGAGGCGATGGCCGTCCGTGCCGCGCTCGACAAGGTGGGCGACCCGTGCCGCGAGATCCTCGACCGCTTCTTCTGCCGTGACGAGAGCTACCACACGATCGGCGACACCCTCGACATCCCGCCAGGGACGATCGCCAGCCGCATCTCCCGTTGCCTCGAAAAAGTCCGTGCCGAACTCGATGGAAGGAATCGAGGGTCTCAACCGTCATGAGTAGTGAGATGAACGGATACGACGAGGAACGGATCGGTCGGCTGCTACGCCTCCTGCCACCCGCACCCGAGGGATGGGTGCGCGCTGCGCAGGAGCTGCCCGCTGCGCGTGCGATGCTCGACGAGCTCGTTGCGTTGGCCGAGCAGGACGCCGCGTTCCGGCTTCAGCTCCAAGCCGACCTCGAGCGTGCGGTCGCCGCCGCCGGTTACGAGCCCTCGCCGTTCATCGTCTCCCGGCTGCGCCAGCTCCTCAGGACGGACTAATACGCGCGGGACGTGCGCCGGCTTGAGACACTGCCGCGGTGCTCACCGGCCTCTCCCTCCCCGCGCTCCTCGAGGAGCTGGCAGCGCCGCGCGAGGTTCCAGGCGCCGGCTCAGCTCTTGCAGTAGCGCTCGCGACTGCCGCAGCCGTCGTCCAGATGGCCGCGCGGCTCTCGCCTGACAGCTGGCCTGACGCTGCCGGTGCGGCGGCGCAGGCCGAATCGCTGCGCGAGCGGGCAGCGAGGCTCGTCGACGAGGACGCGGAGGCATACCGACGGGCTCTCGAGGCGCGGGCTGCAGGCGACGACACGGCGAGGCCCGAGCAACGGGACTGGTCGCTCGGGCAGATCACGGCCGCGGCGGCCGAGCCGCCGCTCGCGCTTGTCCGGCTCGCCGCCGATCTGGCCGAGCTCTGCGCCGCGTCACGCGACCGGGTCGACCTGCGCGTTCGCGCCGACGTCGTAGCGGCGGCGGCGCTTGCCGCGGCCGTGGCGCGGGGCGCGCTCGAGCTCGTGGCCGTGAACCTCACCGCGCTGGTGGACGATCCCCGCGTCGAGGAGGGGACGAAGCTCGCAGCCGCAGCCGAAGCCGCGGCTCGTTCGCTCTAGGACCAAACGAAGAGGCCCGGCTGGAACCGGACCTCTTCGCGTAGCGGTCAGAACCGAGTCCTTCCGTACTACTCCATGCGCAGCACATGGGCGTCGACGTCGTCGTCGTCGTCGGCGTCGCCCTCGTCGCTCGGCTCGTCGTTCGCCATGTGCTTCTTGCGGTGGGCCTCGACCTCGGCCTCCTCGTCCTTGCGCTGCTCGTCCGACATTGCTCCTCCTTCGGAATCTCTATGCCACTTTCGGGCGCTCTCATTGAAACTGGACGGGCCAGTGCGCTGCAATCTTCCACGGCTCCCGAGCACGGACCAACGAAAAAGCCCGGCCGGAGCCGGGCCTTTCGCATAACGATCAGAACCTAGTCCTTCTTCGGGCGCATCTTGCGCATGTGGTGCGCCT
>DASSLB010000193.1:0-10630 GCA_035689945.1 Gaiellaceae bacterium
TGCGGCCGCGAGCTGTTCAAATGCGCTTGGTTCGCTGCTTATGACGCCCACCTACACCGTCCTGTGTGTCGGCAGTGCGGGCTCATGCGGGTCGCGGACGACCACGCTGTTGGCCGCTTTGTCGTGCAGGCTCTGGGCGCGCTCATCCCAGAGCGGCCACACGCCATCGACCAAGAATAAGAGGCCGAATGAGACGCTCCCTAAACCCAGGCGGACAAGCTCGCGGGTCGCGCCTTTCCCGCCACCAATCGGGCCCCACGTCTGCGCATCGATGACCCTGATTCCGAGCAGGCGCTTCCCCAAGGTCTTGCCTCGGCCATTGAGTAGCGCGAAATAGACGAACGCGATCGGCATCAACGCTATGCCGAGCAGGATGCCGATTCCCTCGCCGGTCGGGTCACCGAGCGGGCCGCTGAGCAGGCCACCGACGACGCTAATGGGCACAACGAGGATGATCCAGTCCAGCAACCAGGCCGAAAATCGCCGACCCCAACCTGCCGCCTCAAGGGCTTGTTCAAGCTGATGGCTCGGTGGCCCAGGCGGTCCGACCGGCCCAGCTTGAGGCACAACCATCGGTGGTGGACTCGGTGTTTGCACAGCCATGGTCCACACCTCCTTTGAGACACCTCAATTGTGTCGCTGTCGCGACTGCACGCCATCCGTGGAAACGCTGACCACCCTCGGCGCCCGTTAGTCGCACTCTGCTGCGCCGGTGCCTCACGATCACGACGTGTAACCGCTCAGCGGTCATTCCGGAACACTGGCCCAGGCGACGGTCCTGGGCCTCGGGCGCAGGTTCGCTTGAAGATCCGCGAGTGGGGCCCGAGTCTGTTGACGGAGGCCCGGTGCTTGTTGGCGCCAGTGCCAAACCGAAGTGCCAAACCGAATCGACTAACGCGTCGTAAGAGGTGTTCGTACCCATTGTCCTCAGGGGAGGAAAGGGGAGGAGATGAGAAAGCTCCTCGCCGCGGTCGTCTCGGTCGCGGCTCTGTTCGCAGTCGTCGCCGGGGGCGCTTCGGCCGGTGGCGGAAACCCGAGCGGTACCGGCCAGCCGAGCCAGTCGTGCCAGGCTGAACCGACTGGTCCGCCCGGGATCACCAGCACAACCAACGGGTTCGCGACAAAGGCGGTGAACGTCTACGCCGGTACCCAACCCCAGAACTCGAACAACCCGCACTCGGTGTCCCAGTACGACGTGGCCTGCTATCAGGTCTCGATTCACCACTAGGACGCCTCACAATCGTGATCCGGCCCGTCCCGTTGCGGGCCGGATCATCGGCCTTCTGACGCACTGCTCAGGCGTCATTCCGGAACACTGGCCCACGCGAGCGTCCTTTCAGCTTGAAGTCGCGGACATCCTGCGTCGTAAGCTGGGGGTCACTGGCTCGAGACTCGGAACCCCGGGTCAAATCAACCGCTCGAGGCCACCTTCGCCCGGAAGCGCAATTCATCCTTTTCTTCGAACCGCATCGAGCTCATCGCTCGGGCTCGGCTCGCACGCACCGGACCATCCCCCGACTGAGCGCGCCACGCGACGATCAGCGCCCCGCCTGGGGGAAAAGGTTCGGTGACCGGCTACGGCCGGTTGTGAGTCAGCGATCGGTTCCCAGATCAGCTCGGCGACGTCGAGCACGAGATCGGCTCCTCGTTGCTGGGGATCGGCTGGTGCGCGCACCTCGCCGACACAGACGCAGACGACGTCGTTGAGACGGCGGAACTACTCAGCGTCGCTGAGATGGACGATGGCACCCACGATCTGGCGTCGCCCCGGCGGGTAGGCGCGCCCGTAACCGTGCCACTCGAACATGATCGTTGCGCCGTCGCCGGTCTCGATCATCGCGCGAGGTCGGGCCGATACGGTCCCGTCGCACCGTGGCGACGAGGGAAATTTTGCACCACGGAAGCGACCGCTGATCGCGCCCTCACATTCAGTCACGGTTCAGGCGCGGTGATGGAGATCAGCTTGGACACGGCGTCTGGCCGACTTATCGCATCGATTGGACACGAGCAGGCTAGGCGAGGTCGGCGGCCGCTTCGGCGATCGTTGCGACGGGCCCGACGCAGGCGTCTTCTGTGTCGAAGAGCTCTAGCCATTCGGCGAGCGGGCGCGCTGCGAAGATCGCCGCGAGCTCGGCCGCGAGTGCCTCCTGGTCGGCGTCGAACTGGCGCTCGGCCAGCTCGGGCCGGCCGAGCACCTTCGTCAGGCGGCGGAAGAAGACGTGCTCGAGGGCGGCGACGGTGAGGTGGCGGCCGTCGGCGGTCTGGTAAATGCGGTACGAGGCGAGGCCGCCCGTGAGCATGCGCGGAAGCGTGTCGCCGCCGAGTCGGTGGGCGACGAGGCGGTGCGAGCCGTGCGTCATCGAGACGACGAGGTGGCCGCCCTTGCCCGTTCGGTCGCGCTCAAGCAGGGCGGCGAGGATCTTGGCCACGGCGCCGAGCCCGCCCGCAGCGAGGTCGGCGATCTGGACGGGCGGCCAGGCCGGCGCAGTGTCCCAAAGTACGCCGGCCCAGCCGAGGTAGTTGAGGTCGTGTCCCGCGCGCTGCTCATGACGGCCGCCGAGGCCGAAGCCGGTGATCGAGCAGTAGACGGTGCGTTCCGGGACGTGCTCCGGGCCGATGCCGAGCCGAGCGGCGACGCCGGGCCGGAACGACTCGAGCACGACGTCGGCGTCGCGCAAGAGCTCGATCGCAGCGGCGGGCTCGCGCTTCAGGTCGAGCTTGAGCGACTCCTTGCCCGCGCGCAGCGCGGCGTCCCAGGCGGGGGCGCTGCTGCGCATCGGATCGCCGCCGGGTGGCTCGACGCAGACGACGCGCGCCCCTAGCTCCAGCAGCTCCCGGGAGGCGAAGGCGCCGGGCAGGTACCGACTCAGGTCCACGGCGAGCATCCCGCTCAGCGGCTGCATTCCCGGCGAACCTAGCACGACCCTCTGCCGCACTTTTCTCGGCGAATGGAACCCTGCCGTGAAACACTGGTCGTGAATGCGCTTTGCGCGTGATCGTCCGCTCGGTGTCGTTCCTGCGTCGGCGTCTGATTACCGGGAGCTGGCGCGGCGTCGTCTGCCCCGGCAGCTGTTCGACTACATCGACGGTGGCGCCTACGAGGAGTTGACGATGCGCGCGAACGTGTCGGATCTCGCCGAGGTGCTCCTGCGCCAGGTCGTGATGCGCGACGTGAGTGTCCGCGACCCCGTGGTGGAGGTGCTCGGTCAGCGACTGGCGATGCCCGTGCTGCTGGCGCCGGTGGGGCTCGGCGGCATGTTCGCGCGCCGGGCCGAGGTGCAGGCCGCGCGCGCGGCCGAGGCTGCCGGCGTGGCGTTCATCGAGTCCACGCTCTCGATCTGCAGCATCGAGGAGGTGGCGGCAGCGACGAGCAGGCCGCCCTGGTTCCAGCTCTATGTGATGCGTGATCGTGCTTATGCCGAGGATCTGATCGCGCGCGCGCGCTCGGCTGGGTCGCCCGTCCTCGTGTTGACGATCGACCTCGCCGTCGTGGGGGCGCGCCACCGCGACACCCGCAACGCCGTTGGCGCGCATCCGGGCCGCTGGGGCAAGGTTCGTCGTGGACTTGATCTCGTCTCGCATCCCGGCTGGATCCGGAGGGTGGCGCTCGGCGGTCGGCCTTTGACCTTCGGCAACCTTGAGAAGGCGGTTCCGGGGGCTGGCATGCCCGAGGCGTTCAAAGACTGGGTCGACGCGCAGTTCGATCCCAGCGTCACCTGGGATGACATCGCCTGGGTGCGTGAAAACTGGCCTGGCCGGCTTGTCGTGAAGGGCGTGCTCGATCCCGATGACGCCCGCCGGGCGGTGGAGGCTGGAGTCGATGGCGTCGTCGTCTCCAATCACGGTGGCCGTCAGCTCGATTCAGTGCCTTCGGCTGTCCACGCGCTGCCGGCGGTGCTCGAGGCTGTCGGCGACCAGGTCGAGGTGCTCGTCGACGGCGGCATCCGCAGCGGTCTCGACGTCGTAAAGATGGTTGCCATCGGCGCGCGCGCGGTTCTCATCGGACGCGCGTGGGCGTGGGCGGTCGCCGCCCGCGGCGAAGCCGGGGTGCGGCACATGCTTGAGGTGATGAAGGCCGACATCGATACCGCGCTCGGTCTCACCGGACACACGTCCATCGCCGATGTCAACGGCTCGGCGCTGTACCAAGCCGGGTCGATCCACCGAAGAGACTGATCGGGGAAGCGGCCAGAACCCTCCCTCGACAGGGTTCCCGCCTATGGCTGGTCCAGCCAGGAAGCAGCGTAAGAGAGCCTTGCCGCGTGGGTGCCAAGAGCCCGGGCGCGCCCTGAATTCGGCAGCGCGACACCTACCGTGGCACGCGGCCTCACGGTCTGGATGCCTCAACCACCCCCGCTGACGGCATCCCTACCTCGGCGCGCGACGCCGTCGCGAGTGGCTGCGGCCGCCACCGCCTCGGCGACCCGGCTGACCACGTTGCGGTTGAACACGCTCGGGACGATGTAGTCAGTGGCGAGTTCGTGGTTGGGGATTACTGCGGCGATTGCCTGTCCGGCCGAGACCTCCATCCCGGGCGTGATCGCCGACGCACGTACGTCGAGGGCTCCCCGGAAGATGCCCGGGAAGGCGAGCACATTGTTGATCTGGTTCGGGTAGTCAGAGCGGCCTGTGGCGATCACCGCGGCGAGGCCGACGATTTCTTCCGGCGCGACCTCCGGCACTGGGTTGGCCATCGCGAACACGATCGCGCTCTCTGCCATCCTCGCGATTCCTTCGACGCTCACGGCACCCGGTCGGGAGAGGCCGATGTAGACGTCCGCGCCGGCGAGCACGTCGTCCGCGGAGCCGGTCAGCCGTTCCGGGTTCGTCCGCTCCGCATAGCGGGCTTTCACATCGTCCAGTCCGGGTCGTCCCTGGTAGATCGCGCCCTTGCTGTCGCAGCCGACGATGTTCGTCACGCCCGCGGCCTGGAGCGTCTCTGTCACCGCGACACCCGCTGCGCCGACGCCGGAGATGACGATGCGCACGTCACCGATCTGTTTGCTCACAACGCGCAACGCGGAAAGAAGCGCGGCGAGCACGACGACCGCGGTGCCGTGCTGGTCGTCGTGGAAGACGGGGATGTCTAGACGCTCGCGCAGCCGCCGCTCGATCTCGAAGCAACGTGGCGCGGAGATGTCCTCGAGGTTGATGCCCCCGAAGCCGGGCGCGATCGCGCTCACCGTGGCCACGATCTCGTGCGGATCCTTCGTATCCAGGCAGATCGGCCAGGCGTCGACGCCGCCGAATTCCTTGAACAGAAGTGCCTTACCCTCCATCACCGGCATTGCCGCCTCCGGGCCGATGTCTCCGAGGCCGAGCACCGCGCTACCGTCGGTGACGACCGCAACCGAGTTCCGCTTGATCGTCAGGTTCCAGGCGCTATCAGGATCGTCGGCGATCGCCTGGCAGACACGGGCAACTCCCGGCGTGTAGGCCATCGAGAGATCGTCGCGCGTCTTCACGGGCGCATTCGCGGCCATGTGGATCTTGCCGCCGAGATGCAGCAAGAAGGTCCGGTCGGAGACCTTCTCGACGTCGACTCCCTGGACCTGCCGGCAGGCCGCCGCGATCGCGTCTGCGTGAGCAGCGTCGGTGGCGATCACGGTCACGTCGCGCACCTTCGTCCCATCCTCGATCCGCACCAGATCGATGGCATCAAGCAGACCCCCCGCATCCGCGATCGCCCGGGCCAGGTCGGCGAAGGCGCCGGGCCGGTTCTCAAGTCGCACCCGTAGCGTCAAGCTGAACGAGGCGGAGTAGTGGGCCATCTCCCGCAGCCTACGACGCCCCGAAGGTCGCCGCGCCCGTGCCGGGAGTTAGCTACCCCGACTGCCAGCCGCGCTTCCTCCTCCAACTAGACGGATAGCTTCGAACATCGAGTTGATATGCGGCACGGTGTCGCAGCGACTCGAGTTCGCAGCGGTGTGCATGGTCTCCGCTCCCCTGCTGTAGCGCAAAGGAGGTGAGGGCCTCGCACATCGCCGGATGTTCGCGATGCGATCTCCTGTCAGGCCTCACCGCCGAGTTCGTCCGTGTCGCGTTCCGCCTCGAACTGCGCCTCGGATTTCGCGACGCTCTCGAGGTATTTGAGCGCGTGCGCTAGATCGCTCATCAGCTCGTCGACGTCGGCGAATGCGCGACCCTGGTGGTCTTCGCCGACGGTCACGAGGATGCCGCCGTGCCGTGGGTGAAACGTAACCGCGACGTAACCGGTCTCGTCCTCCGACCTCGTCCGCTCGAGCTCGGTCTCAAAGTCCGGCGTCAGATAGTTAGGCATGTGCCTTAGCTCCTTCCTTCGAGCGCTAGCGCGCGCCCTACCCCCTTATCGTGCTCGCGTTCGCGCTCGGATGCGTGCTCGCAAGCCTGTACGGGTTCCTCCCGGGGCGTGGTCGAGGCATGGCCGGCCGTGGCTTTCCATCGTTTCACTACTCGGATCGCTCACCCCTCCTCGACTTGACTCGGGCTTCGGCGCCGTCCGCCGGCCACGGCCCGTTGCTGGATAGTTCTCAGTCCGCTCTTGGGAGGATGAGCTCGAAGAGCTCTGGTTCAATCGGTACGAAGCCGGAACGCCGGTAGAAGCTCTGAGCCTGCTGGTTGGCGTCCTCGACGACGATTCTGAGTGATCGCGCCCGTTCCGCAATCGCGTAGCCCTCTGCATAGGCGAGCAGCTGGTGTCCGATACCACGCCTCTCGTGGCCGGGCGCCACGAACAGCTGCTCGACCACGATCGTCCCATCGTCACGGCGCAATGCGACATATCCGGCAGGTTGACCCTTTTCGCGGGCGACGAAGATCACATCGTGCTTGAGCACCTCGAGTACTCGCTCGTCGCTCCAGCCGGGCATGCCGGCGAACGTGACCTTCGCAAGCCCGAACAGCTGCGGCAGATCAGCCTCGACCCGAGGACCGATCTGGATCTCCGAGGACAGCCGACACCTCCTTCGGCTTCGATCGCCGCCCCACCAAAGGGCGCCGGCCGAGCAGCAGCAATGCTACAACCCAACCCTCATAATTGCCCGGCCGCGCCCGCGCCCACAGGCGCACGCGAGCGGAAGCCGGTGGAGGTGGTTAGTCAGAGAGTTCTTGGTCCTGCGGCGGCCAGCGAACTCGGGCCGAGCATCGTCGGCTGCGAGTAGTCCGGCCACACTTCGACCGGGCAGGCGCGGAAGATCGCGTCGACCGCGCGTCGTTCGTTGCCGACTTCGCGCAGCGGATCCCTCAGTTCCGGCACGCTCCTAGACGGATAGCTCCGAACATTGAGTTCGCGCCGGGACCCGGCGTCGAACCGAACGCCTTCATCCTTAACGATCAGCGAACGCACCAAAGGTGGCAGCTCGGAAACGAGTAGCAATAGCCGCACCCCCCACAGAAGCCAAAAGTGGCACCCTCCGGTGCGTCCAAAAGTGTCAGCTGGACGACCACAGGGCGGGTGTGCGAATCGAACCCTGAGCAGACACGGGCTCGGTCGGGGGCTCAGCCGTCGGCGGCCTCGCGGTTGCGGAAGCGGAGCGACTCACCCGGCGAGTGCGAATACCACGCGAGCGAGTGCACGTCCTGCTGGGCTCCGGCGCGATGGTCCTGCCAGCTCAGGAGCCGCCGTCGGTCGAGCGCGACGGCTAGCAAGCTTTAGGCGCCCAAGGGTCGCAGCTGGTGGTCGGTGGATGATGGAGGAGGCCGTAGACAACGCGAACGAGCTCGCCCGCACACGCGAGGGCACTCATGGATGCAGTTCAACTCGAGACGACTACGCCGGCGATGCAGGTTTCGCTAGCGCATCATGATGCTATGATGCGCTTATGCCTAAGCAGCGGACTACGGTGACGCTAGACGCGCGTGTCCTCCGAGCGGTGCGAGTCAAAGCGGCGCGCACGGGTCGGCGAGACAGCGAGGTGATCGAGGACGCCCTGCGGCATGACCTGGGTCTTGAGGTGCTTGAACGGATCTGGGAAAAGGCCGATCTCGACGAAGACGAGGCGATGGCCCTGGCAGTCGAGGAGCAGCACAAGGCGCGTCGCCGTTAAGTGCGGGCGCTCCTAGACGTAAACGTCCTCATCGCCGGGCTGCTCTCACGTACAGGGCCGCCCGCCCGTCTGCTCGGCAGATGGCTCGAGGGGGACTTCGAGCTCGTGCTCTCGAATCGCCTGGTTGGCGAGCTGGAGAAGACACTTTCGCGCCCGAAGTTGCGTCGCCTGCTCAACGATGAAGAGAGCAGAGCGTTCCTCGAGCTCCTCCGTAGCGGCCTTGCTGAGTGGGTCGAGGACCCAGAGGGCGCTCCCCGCGTCCATTCGCGGGACCCGAAGGACGACTACCTGATCGTGGCAGCGCAGTCGGTGAGTGCGACGCTCGTGACCGGCGACGCAGACCTGCTCGAGCTTGCCGGCTCGATACCGGTCATGTCGCCGCGCGCTTTTCTCGAGAGTCTCGAGTAGCCCTTCCGGTCGAAGCAGCCAGCTCCAGTAGCTGGGGGTTGCTGAGGGCTGTGAGCACTCGGCGGTATGTCTGGCGAAGCGCCAAGCCTCCTATTGACACCCGTGGCGCCTGTGCCCGCGGCGCCGATTCGCCGTTCTGCCGCTAGATAGCTCTGACGACGCCACGCCGTAGAGGTGGCTCTCCCACCTACCACGAAGGCAAACTAAGCGTGCGCAACGCGCGGAGAGCGCGTGCAGATCGGCCCATGCGGTTTTCGATCAACATCCCGAACTTCGGCGACTTCGCGGATCCCAGAACGGTCGCAACGGTTGCCGCCGCGGGGATGAGGCGGGCGTCGTAGCTACTCGCTCGAGCAAAGTGGTGCCCGGCGACGCCGTGGTGAATGCCCTGGTTGGGGCGGCCGTTGCGTCGTTGATTCTCTGGTTGGCTCCGCCTGGTGCGGACTTCTCGGCGCACGTCTATCAACTCTCTCTCTACGTGCACCATGGGTTTCTGTTCTGGACGAACTACTGGTATTCGGGCCGGTACACCTTTGTCGACTACAGCCTGATTTATTACCCGCTGGCAGCGCTCGTCGGGATGAAGTTGCTCGCGGTGTTGAGCGCTGCTGGCGCGGCAGGCGTCTTTACGGTGCTCCTCCGCCGGGTCTGGGGGGATTCGGCCCTTTGGTCGACGCGGTTGTTCGCTGCGGTTATCGCTGGAATGTTCATCAGCGCCTCGTTCCCGTATGGGCTTGGTGTCGCTTTTGGGTTGGTGGCGTTACTTGCGCTCTCCTACGAGCGCTTGTTTGTCTTCGCGATCGCAGTCGGCTTGACCCTGGCAGCAAGCCCGCTCGCGTTCCTGTTCGTCGTACTAGTCGTTGGTTGCGCCGGTCTGAGCCGGCGCAAATTGAGGCTGGTAGGTCCCCTCGCGATCGTGCTGCTCGCAGGTGTCGCGGCGGTCCTCACATGGCGAGTGTTTCCGGAGTCGGGCAGCTACCCGTTCCCGGGAGGTGAGCTACTGGCCGCGCTCGCCTTTTGTGCTGGTGGAGCTCTCTTGACCTGGCGCGTACCGGCTGCTCGAAGCCTGCGGATGTTCTTCGTCGCCTACGCGGCACTCTGCTTGCTCTCTTTTCTGATCCCCTCCGCTGCGGGTGAGAACGTTGACAGGATTCGCTATGTCGCGATCCCGATCATGGCGTTGGTGCTCGCCCTGCGCGGCTGGAAGCCATGGCCGATCGCCGCCGCCGCGCTCGTCTTCGCAAGCGCCTGGAACCTCTCTCCGATCGCCTACAACCTGGCGCACTCGGACAGCGACCCGTCGGCAGCTCGCGCGTTTTGGCGGCCGACGATCGGGTTCCTGCACCACATGTTCACGCCCGACTACCGCGTCGAGGTCGTAGACACCGTCGACCACTGGGAGGCGGCCTACCTTCCCCGCGCGGGAATCCCAATCGCCAGAGGCTGGTTCCGCCAAAACGACTTCCCGCAAAACGAACTCCTCTACGACCGGTTCACCGCCCAGGCGTATCGTCGGTGGCTAAGAAGCCTCGGCGTCCGTTACGTCGTCTTGACGACGGCGCCCGTGGACTGGAGCGCCACCCACGAAGCGACACTTCTACGCAGTGGTCTATCAGGGCTCAATATCGTGTTCCGCAGCCGCAACGCGGAAGTCTTCTCGCTGCCACATCCGACTCCAATCGTCGTCGGCCCCGATCATCCGGCCGTAACGCGGTTGACCCAGTCCTCGATCGACCTTCGCGTGCGTCGGCCCGGTCGCTATCGAGTGGCGCTGCATTACTCGCCGTACTTCGTCGTGCGAGGAGCGTGTATACGGAGAACGAGAGCCGGAATGATCCTCCTAGACGTCCGCCACGCGGGCACCCTCAGAATCGCTTTCAGACTCAGCCTCGAGCGAGCACTCGCCACGCTTGCCGATCACATTGCCTCCTGCGTCAAGCACGGACAGCGCTGATCGCGTCGGGCTTCTAGGACCGATCTGACGCAACTCTTGTCGTGACCTGGTCTCTTGCGTTCCCGCTCTTCGGGGCCGCCCTCGTCTTTCTCCGCGCGGGATCAAGGCGCCGATCGCGTACCCGGCGGGGCGGTCTGGGCGTTGGATAGCTAGGGGTTACTCGCGATCCCAAGCGGCGACGCGGTATCGCGGCGAGCGGCCTCCCCAACGCGGGAGGTCACGCACATCATCTCGTTCAACGAAA
>DASSLB010000194.1:0-7102 GCA_035689945.1 Gaiellaceae bacterium
CGCGGCGAACGCCGTCGCGCGCACCTCTTCCTCGTCCAGCCGGGGCTTGATCGACTCGAGGTACCAGTCGCAGAAGTCGTCGAACGTGAGGTGGTAGAGCCGCTGCACGGCGTGCGCGAAGTCGAAGGCCGCGAGGTCTGCTTCGAACTCCGCTCGCGTCGCCTCGATGCGCGCGAGGATCCAGCGCTCCTCGACCGACGAAGGCCGCGCCTCGGGCTCGACCGCGCCGGACATCAGCAGCAGCCGGCTCGCGTTCCAGAGCTTGTTCGCGAGCTTTCGCCCCTCCTCGATCGTGCCCCACGAGAAGCGCGGATCCTGGCCCGTCGTCATCTTGAGCAGCCCGTACCGCGTCGCGTCGGCGCCGTACGGCTCGAGCGCCTCCTCGGGATCGATGCCGGTCCCGAGCGTGCGCGACATGCGCTTGCCCTCCGGGTTCTGGAGGTACGAGTGGATGACCACGTCCCGGAACGGCTCCTCGCCGATGAGCTCGAGACCGGAGAAGATCATCCGCGCGACCCAGAGGAAGATGATGTCGCGCGCAGTAGCGAGCACGTGGCCCGGGTAGTAGCGGACGAGCTCGGGCGTCTCCTCGGGCCAGCCCAGCGTCGCGAACGGGTAGAGCGCCGACGAGAACCACGTGTCGAGGACATCCTCGTCCTGCCGCAGCTCGGTCGAGCCGCACTCCGCGCAGGCCTCCGGCTCGCCCTCGACGACCGTCAGGTGGCCGTCGGGGCAGTACCAGACGGGGATACGGTGACCCCACCAGATCTGGCGCGAGATGCACCAGTCGCGGACGTTCTCCATCCAGTCGAGATAGACGCGTGCGAAGCGTTCGGGGGTGAAGCGCACTCGTTCCTCTTTGACCGCCGCGACCGCCGGCGCCGCGAGCTCCTGCATCGCGACCCACCACTGCGGGACGATGAGCGGCTCGATGCGGCTGTGACAGCGCACGCAGTGGCCGACCGAATGACGGTAGTGCTCCCGCTTCTCGAGCAGGCCGCGCTCGGATGCCCAGTCGAGCACGCGCCGGCCCGCGTCCTCCTGCGTCAGCCCGGCGAGCTCACCGGCTGCGTCGTTCATCAGGCCGTCCGGGCCGATCACCGCGATCTCGGGCAGATCGTGGTCGCGGCCGATCTCGAAGTCCGTCGGGTCGTGGCCCGGCGTGATCTTGAGCGCTCCGGTGCCGAACTCCATCTCCACCCGCTCGTCCACGATCACGGGCACGCGGCGCTCGACGAACGGCACGACGACCTCCTTGCCGACCAGGTCGCGGTAGCGCTCGTCCTCCGGATGGACGGCCACTGCGACGTCGGCGAGGATCGTGGCGGGCCGAACGGTCGCGATCGTGACGTGGCCTGAGCCGTCGGCGAGCGAATAGCGGAGGTACGAGAGCGTGTCGTCGGCGTCCTCGTGCTCGACCTCGAGATCGGAGAGCGCCGTCCTGTCGCGTGGGCACCAGTTGACGATGCGGTTCGCTCGGTAGATCCAGCCTCTCTCGTAGAGGTGGACGAACCAGCGCATCACGGCGCGGTAGTAGCCCTCGTCCATCGTGTAGCGCGTGCGCCGGTAGTCGAGCGAGGCGCCGAGCAGCCGGAACTGGCTCATGATCGTGCCGCCGTAGCGCTCCAGCCATTCCTGGACATACGCGTCGAAGCCTTCGCGGCCGAGGTCGCGCTGGCTGCGGCCCTCCTGCGCGAGCGTGCGGCCGATCGCGGCCCAGGTCGAGATTCCGGCGTGGTCGTAGCCGGGTTGGAAGAGGGTGTTGAAGCCGCGCATCCGGTGCCAGCGGACGAGCGTGTCCTCGAGCGAGAGCTGCAGGCAGTGGCCGATCGTCAGCGAGCCGGAGATGTTCGGCGGCGGGTGCATGACGACGAACGTCTCGCCGGGCGCATCCGGGTCGGCCTCGTAAAGACCTTCCTCCTCCCAGATCTTCTGCCAGCGTTCTTCGACGCCCTGCGGCTTGTAAAGCGTGTCCATCGGGCGGATGTCGTCAGGCAGCGACTATGAGGTGAGCTTAGCTGCGGAGCGTTTCGACTGCGGCCAGGTGCCGCCGACCTGCTCGAGGATCGCCTCGAGCAGCGCGAACGAGCCGAGGACGTGGTCGCGTGCGAGCGCCCGCGCGCCCTCGGGGCTGCCGGCGACGAGCGCCTGCCGGATCGCGCGGTGTTGGTCCGCGTTCTTCGCGTAGAGGCCGTCGATCGAGTGGTCGCCCGGAGCCCAGACCGCCGGGCCGGAGAACGAGCGGCGCGCGCTCTTGGCGAGCTGCTCGACGAGCGGCAGGTCGGCGACGCGGTAGATGACGTCGTGGAACGCGTGGTTCGCGCGCACCCATTCGCCCATGATCGAGCGCCGCGCCTCCCCGGGCTCGCGGGCACGGAGGTCCTTGGAGATCTTGGCGAAGTGCTGCTCCGCCTCCTCGAGCTCGACGAGATCCTCGGTCGTCATCTTCTTCGCGGCGACCTCGGTCGCGAGCGCCTCGAGCTCGGCACGCACCATGAACGCCTCGTGCAGCTCGTCCCGGGAGATCGTGCGAACGCGGACGCCCCGGTTCGGGACGAAGGAGACGAGCCCGAGCGCTGCGAGCCTGCGCAGCGCTTCGCGGATCGGCGTGCGTGAGACGTTGAACTGCTCGGAGAGCTGCTCCTGCCGCAGGACGGTGCCCGGCTCGAGCTCGCCGGAGACGATCGCCTCCTCGATCACGAGCGCGATGTCGTCGGCCTTGGTGCTGTCGAGGGACATGCCGGCGCTAGTCGTCGTCTTGGCGGACGTTTCGGGCCGCATGGCCCGGCGCCAGGATCGGATCGTCCCTCTCCCGGAGCGCCTCGTATTCGTCGAGCGTCAACGTGATCCACCTCTCGCAGCCCTCATCGCCACATTCGCACAGGAAATCCCACGTCTCCGTCTCGATGTCGGCAAGGTCGAAGCGCTCGACCGCCATGCGGATGTTGTGGTTCGTCTCAGCTCGTGCGCTGGAACGACTGCTGCGCTCGTCGAGCAACGAGGAACCTCCCGGTCAAGAGCACCCTCCGGGAGAAGGATACGCCGGGAGCTACTCGTTGTCGTGATCCCGCTCGCAGAAGTCGGGACACGTGCACTCGGCGAGCTCGGCGGTGCAGGGCGCGTTCGCGTCCGGCAGCTCGGTGCGCTCTTCCTCCGGCACGATCAGCGTCTGGCTCATCTCGTTCCTCCTCAGTCGAGTCGTTCGTAGGCTGGCAGGGTCAGAAAGTCCTCGAGCTCGTCCGACAGCGCGACGGCGGCGAAGAGCTCCTTCGCCTCGTCGCCGGCCTCGACGAGCTCGATCTCGTCGCGCACGCGGCCCTCGTCGACGCGGCCGTTGCGCACCCACTGCCAGATCTGCGAGCGGGAGATCTCGGCGGTCGCCGCGTCCTCCATCAGGTTGTCGATCGCCGCCGCCCCCACGCCGTGCAGCCAGGAGTCGAGGTAGCGGACGCCGACGGAGACGTTCGTTTGCACGCCCGCGTCGGTGACCTCGCCGGGCGTGTCCGGGATGGACAGGAGTGCGGCTTCGTCGGGCACGACCTCTTCGCGGAGCCGCTCGACCTGGTTCGGCCGCTCGCCGAGCGCGCCGTCGAAAACCTCGGTGCAGACGGGCACGAGATCCGGGTGCGCGACCCAGGACCCGTCGAAGCCGTCGCCCGACTCGCGCTCCTTGTCCTCCCGCACCTTGGCGAGGGCGATCTCGTTCGCCTCGGCGTCCTTGCGCGAGGGGATGAAGGCAGCCATGCCGCCGATGGCGTGCGCGCCGCGGCGGTGGCAGGAGCGGACGAGCAGCTCCGTGTAGGCGCGCATGAACGGCACCTTCATCGTCACCTGCACGCGATCGGGTAGCACCCAGTCGCGCGTCCGGAACTTCTTGATCGCGCTGAAGATGTAGTCCCAGCGGCCGGCATTGAGCGCGCAGCCCCAGTCGCGCAGCTCGTAGAGGATCTCCTCCATCTCGAAGGCCGCAAGGATCGTCTCGATGAGGACGGTGCAGCGGATCGTCCCGCTCGGCAGGCCCAGCTCGTCCTCGGCAAGCGCGAACGCATCGGCCCAGAGGCGCGCCTCGAGATGCGATTCGAGCTTCGGGAGGTAGAAGTACGGCCCGCTGCCGCGCTCGAACTGCTCGCGGGCGTTGCGGGCCATGTGCAGGCCGAAGTCGAAGAGTGACGCCGAGACCGGTTCCTCGTCGACGAGAACGTGGCGCTCCGGCAGGTGCCAGCCGCGCGGCCGGATCAGGAGGGTCGCGATCTCGCCGTTCAGCCGGTAGGACTTGTCGGGGGTCTCGAGGGAGATCTCGCGGCGCACCGCGTCGGTCACGTTCCGCTGCCCCTCGACGACGTTGGCCCACGACGGCGAGCACGCGTCCTCGTAGTCGGCCATGAAGACCCGGGCGCCCGAGTTGAGAGCGTTGATCATCATCTTCCGGTCGACCGGGCCCGTGATCTCGCAACGGCGGTCGCGGAGATCGGCGGGCGCGTCCGCGACCCGCCAGTCGGAATCGCGGACGGCCTTCGTCTCGGCCAGGAAGCGCGGGTTCGTTCCCGCGTCGAGCTCTGCCTGCCTCTCGCGACGAGCCTCGAGGAGCTCGCGACGCCGAGGGTTCAGCTCGCGATGGAGACGACCCACGAGGTCGAGCGCCTCGCGTGTGAGAACGGACTCGTCGGCCGCAGCGATGACCTCGACGTCGGTAACCGCGCTCACACGTGCTCCGTGGTGAACTGCGCCTCCTCGGTCGAGCCCCTGAGCGCGAGCGTCTCGCTGTCGGGTGCGACGGCCTGCGTGACGAGGTCGAAATAGCCGGCCCCGACCTCGTGCTGGTGCCGGGTCGCGGTGTAGCCGAACTCCTCGAGCTCGAACTCGCGCTGCTGGAGCCGCACGTACGCCGGCATCTGCTCTTCGGCGTAGCCGCGGGCGAGCTCGAACATCGACGCGTTGAGCGAGTGGAAGCCGGCGAGCGTGATGAAGAGGAAGCGGTAACCCCACTCGCCGAGCGTCTCCTGGAAGGACGCGATCTGATCGTCGTCGAGGTGCTTGCGCCAGTTGAAGGACGGTGAGCAGTTGTACGCGAGCGGCTTGCCGGGGAAGCGCTCGTGGATCGCCTCCGCGAACTCCTTCGCCTCGCCGAGATCGGGCGTCGAGGTCTCGAACCAGACGAGGTCGGCGTACGGCGCGTAGGCGAGGCCACGCGAGATGGCGGCGTCGATCCCGTCGCGGACGCGATAGAAGCCTTCGGCGGTGCGCTCGCCGGTGACGAAGTCGCGGTCGTACTCGTCGACGTCGCTCGTGAGGAGCGCAGCCGACAGCGCGTCCGTCCGCGCGACGAGGACGGCCGGGACGCCGCAGACGTCGGCCGCGAGACGGGCGGCGTTGAGCGTGCGGACGAACTGCTGCGTCGGCACGAGCACCTTGCCGCCGAGGTGGCCGCACTTCTTCTCGGAGGCAAGCTGATCCTCGTAGTGGACGCCGGCGGCGCCCGCCTCGATCATCGTGCGCATCAGCTCGTAGGCGTTGAGCGGTCCGCCGAAGCCGGCCTCCGCGTCGGCGAGGATCGGTGCGAGCCAGTGCGTCCCGTTCCGGCCTTCCGCCCAGTCGATCTGGTCGGCGCGCAGGAGTGCGTTGTTCAAACGTCGGACGAGCGCAGGCGCGCTGTTCATCGGGTAGAGGCTCTGGTCGGGATAGGTGGCGCCGGCGAGGTTGGCGTCGGCCGCGACCTGCCAGCCGGAGAGGTAGATCGCCTCGAGCCCGGCCCGCACCATCTGAACAGCTTGGCCTCCGGTGAGCGCCCCGAGCGCGCGGACGGGCTCGTCGGCCTGGATGAGATGCCAGAGGCGCTCCGCGCCGAGCTTCGCGAGCGTGTGCTCCTCGACGACCGAGCCGCGCAGGCGAACGACGTCGTCCGCGCTGTACGTCCGCTCGATCCCGCTCCAGCGGCTGTCGCCGCTCCACTGGTCCTCGAGTTGCCGGGCTGCCTCCTGGATCATCTCGCCTCCTCCGCAGTTGAGATTTCGGATCCAAAAGGTACCACGGCGCGCGGAGATTGCACCTCTGAAGGTGCTGAGAACCGCTATCTGGGATCCAAGCTAGAGCCGGTAGTAGCGGTAGACCACCTCGGCGACGCAGACTGGCTTGTCGCCGCCGTCGCGCTCGATCGTGGCCGTCATCGTCACCTCGCGGCCCCAGTCCTCTTCCCGCAGGGAGTCGACGCGGAACGTGCCGCGGACGCGCGAGCCCGACGGAACCGGCGCCGGGAAGCGCACGCGGTTGAGGCCGTAGTTGAGCGCCATACCGGCGCCCAGGTCGTCGTGCGGGATCACCTCGTACGACATCGCCGGCAGGAGCGAAAGCGTCAGGTAGCCGTGGGCGACCGTGCCGCCGAACGGCGTCTGCGCCGCCATCTCGGGATCGACGTGGATGAAGTTGTGGTCACCGGTCGCGTCCGCGAACGCCTGGATCTTCTCCTGGGGAACCTCAATCCAAGACGAGGGCCCGAACTCCGCTCCGACCTCGATCGCGGTCATCCGGTCACGCGGACCAGCGAGAGCACTTCGTGGCCGCCGGAGAGCTGGCGCTCGAAGACGACGCCCATCCCCCGCTTGTACACCTTCCGCTCCACGACGGTGGGTTCGAGTGGAGAGAACTCGAGGGTGCGGACGAGGGAACCGCCTCGAGCGACTACCCACGCGAGGTCCTCGGCCTCGCCCGAACGGCATTCCTGACGGTACGAGTCCGGAACGCGGGGATCGGCCTCCATGATCAGCCCTGGCTTCGCACCACTCTTGCCCGCGAGCCATGACCCCGCGGTGTCCACCTTGCCGCCACCGAGCAGCTCCTTTGTGTCCTCGCCCAGGTACCAGACGTTTCCCCCGTCATCCTGGGCGTAGTAGTCGAACGTCTTCTCGAGAAGCTTCGAGGGTGGCTCGTAGACGTTGTCGCTCACGACAGTGACGGTAATCCCCGCGATCTTCTTCGTGCGACCGGTGACGTGCATCCGGTCGAGCTCCTTCTTACCGTTCTCAACCCCGCGATAGATGAACGTGCGCCCAACCGGAAGCGGGAAGTACGGGTTGTCGATCGTCACGCCGGCGTGCGCCGCGTAGGC
>DASSLB010000195.1:0-5638 GCA_035689945.1 Gaiellaceae bacterium
CGCAGGGCGCCCACCAGCGCCTCCGCCTGGGCGGCGATGTCCTCCGGCCGCTCCCTGTACGCGTCGGCCACCGCCCGCAGCACCTGCCGGAACGAGGGCAGGCCGTGCCGCGGCTCGGGCGGGAAGTACGTGCCACCGTAGAACGGCTCGCCGTCGGGGGTGAGGAAGACGGTGAGCGGCCACCCGCCCTGCCCGGTGAGCGCGACGACGGCATCCATGTAGACGGCGTCGACGTCGGGCCGCTCCTCGCGGTCGACCTTGACGTTGACGAAGAGCTCGTTCATGACGGCCGCGGTCGCAGCGTCGTCGAAGGACTCGCGCTCCATCACGTGGCACCAGTGGCAGGCCGAATAGCCGATCGAGACGAGCAGCGGCTTCCCCTCGGCGCGGGCGCGTCCGAGTGCCTCCTCTCCCCACGGCTGCCAGTCGACCGGGTTGTCCGCGTGCTGGAGGAGGTAGGGGCTCGTCTCCTGCGCGAGCCGGTTCATCGGGGTAGCGTAGGCGCCCATGACCACCCTGCCCGCCGGCACCGTCACGTTCGTCTTCACCGACATCGAGGGCTCGACGCGCCTGCTGCAGGAGCTCGGGGACGAGGCGTATGGCCGCGTCGCGGGCGACCACCGCCGCCTCGTGCGCGAGACCTTCGGTGCGCACGGCGGAACCGAGATCGACACGCAGGGCGACGCGTTCTTCTTCTCCTTCCCGCGGGCGCGCGACGCGGTCGCGGCCGCGGTCGACGCGCAGCGCGCGCTCCGCGACCACGACTGGCCGGAGGGGCGCGAGGTGCAAGTGCGAATGGGGCTCCACACCGGCGAGCCACACATGGGCGAGGAGGGCTATCTCGGGATCGACGTCGTGCGCGCGGCCCGCATCTCCGCTGCCGGACACGGCGGGCAGATCCTGATCTCCGAGACGACGCGCGCCCTCCTCGGCAACCAGCTTCCGGAGGGCGTCGCCGTGCACGACCTCGGTCAGCAGCATCTAAAGGACGTGCAGCACGAGCACATCTTCGAGCTCACGATCGACGGTCGTGCCGCCTCACCGAAGCCGTTGAAGACGCAGTCGCAGAACCTGAAGTCGCGGCAGGAGGACATGGCGTCACGGTTCGAGGAGCGCATCACCGCCTATGTCGAGAGCCAGCTCGAGTCGGCGTTCGACGCGGAGGGCACGCCGAAGGTTCCCACGAAGCTCGCCGTCGGCGGCGCGGCGATCGGGTTCGGCGTCATCCTGATGATGGCCGTCGTGGTCGTCGCGATCGTGCTGCTCGTGAAGGTCGTGTTCTTCTAGAGGCCGATCGGCATGGGGCGCACGTACGAGGAGCTGGAGATCGGGGCGGTCTACGCGAGCCGCCACGGGCGCACCGTGCTCGAAGCCGACAACGTCTGGTTCACGCTGCTCACGCACAACACGAACCCCATCCACTTCGACGCCGCGTACGCGGCAACCACCGAGTGGGGACGGCCGCTCGTCGACTCGACGTTCACGCTCGCCCTCGTCACGGGACTGTCCGTGGAGGACGTGTCCGAGCGCGGCGTCAACCTCGGCTGGGACGAGGTTCGCCTCCTGAAGCCGGTCTTCGCCGGCGACACCATCCGAGCCGAGACGGAGGTGCTCTCCAAGCGCCAATCGCAGTCGCGGCCCGAGTCGGGGATCGTGCGCGTACGGACCCGCGGCCTCAACCAGCGCGACGAGGTCGTGATCTCGTTCGAGCGCGCGATCATGCTGCCGCTTTGATCGAAACAGCGCGGCTCCTGCTGCGGAAGCCGGTCTACGAGGACGGGCTAGCCGCGGTCGATCTCTACGGCGATCCGGTCGCGATGGAGTTCCTCGGCGGCGTCCAGCCCAGGGTGGCAGCCGACCCAGGCTTCGTCGTCGGCGCTTGGCTCAAGCGCTGGGAGGACAACGACTGCGGCCCGTTTTCCATCATCCGGCGCATCGACGGGCGCTGGCTCGGCCGCGTCGGGATCCTCGTCTGGGACGCACGCACCTGGCGGCACACGACGTTCGCGGAGGCCGGCGAGGACGCGCAGCCCGAGCTCGGCTGGGCGATCGCCCGCGAGCACTGGGGACAGGGCTATGCGACCGAGGCGGCCAGCGCGGCTCGCGAGTGGGCGTACACCGAGCGCGGCTTCGACCGACTCGTCTCGCTGATTGCACCCGCGAACGTCCGCTCCGAGCGGCTCGCCGAGAGGCTCGGCTGCAGCCGCGGCGAGACGGTGGAGCTCTGGGACACCGGGCCCGCCGTCGTGTGGGAGCACCCCCGGTGAGCGAACTCCGCCCACTCACCGGCACGCGCGTCGTCGACCTCACCTCCTCCCTCGCGGGGCCGACGGCGACGCAGCTGCTCGCGGCACTCGGCGCCGAGGTCGTCAAGGTGGAGCCGCTCGCCGGAGACCATGCACGCGCCTGGGGTCCGCCGTTCGTCGGCGGGGAAGGCGCGATGTTCCTCGCCTCGAACGCGGGCAAGCGCTCGCTCGCGGTCGAGCTCGGGGACGAACGCGGCCGCGAGATCGTGCTGCGACTCGTCGATCAGGCCGACGTGTTCGTCCAGAGCCTCCGGCCGGGAGCAGCGGAACGCCACGGGCTCGGCGCAGACGAGCTCCGGACGCGCAACCCGAGGCTCGTGTGCTGCTCGATCGGAGCATTCGGCGCGCGCGGCCCGCTGAGCGCGCAACCCGGCTACGACCCGCTCCTCCAGGCCGCGTCGGGGATCATGAGCGTCACCGGCGAGAACGACCGGCCGCCGGTACGGGTCGGCGTCTCACTGATCGACCTCGGCACCGGAGTCTGGGCGGCGCTCGGCGTGGTCGCGGCCCTGTACGAGCGGGAGCGCACCGGCGTCGGGCGCACGCTCGAGGTCTCGCTCTACGAGACGGCCCTCTCGCAGCTCTCGTACCAGCTCGTCGGCTATCTCGGAACCGGCGTCGTACCCGGTCGCGAGGGAAGCGCGTTCTCGCAGATCGCGCCGTACCAGGTCTTCCCGACCCGCGACGGCGAGCTGATGATCGTCGCCGGCAACGACAAGCTCTTCGCCGCGCTCTGCGACGTCCTCGGCGTGCCGGAGCTCACGAAGGATCCGCGCTTCCTGGCGAACCCCGACCGGGTCGCGAACCGTCCCGAGCTGCTCGCGCTGCTCGAGGAGCGGACGAGGGAGCGCAACTCGGCAGAGTTGCTCGACGCGCTCGTTGCGACGGGCGTTCCTGTTTCCCCCGTGCATGACGTCGGCGAGGCGGCCCACCATCCGCAGACGGAAGCGCTCGGCATCTTGCAGGCGCTCGGGGACTTCGTCACGGTCGCGGCGCCGCTCTCGGCCGACGGCGAGCGGGTGCGTCATCACGCGCCGCCGCCGGCCCTCGGCGCGCATACCACGGAGATCCTCGGTGAGCTCGGCTACACCGAGGACGAGGTCGCCGGGCTCGCCGGGGCCGGCATCGTCCGCCTCGGCTGACGGAACCACAGGCGCCAAACTGCGAACGCGCCGCAGAGCACCGCGGCCCAGCCCCAGTTCACCGCCGGCGTGAGGACGCTCGGTACCTCGTGCTTCGTCCAGCCGCGCTTGACGACCTGCTCGAGCCAGTCGTCGTTGACGAGGTTCGCGACGCCGTAGGCGAGCATGAGTGCGAGGTAGCCGTCGAGCACACGCGGCCGCGGCAGTCGCGAAAGGGCAAGCGCGGTCAGCGACAGCATGGTCGCCTGCCATCCGTGGTGCTGTCCGTGGTGGACGGCGTGATGCAGCACGGGGTCACCGGGCTGGCTCGCGAGCCTCGCGGTCTCGAAGAACCAGCCGAGGAACGGGACGCCGTCGAGGTAGAAGCCGAGCTCTGCCGCGATGAGCGGTGCGGCGAAGAAGACGAGCACCACGGCGATCGCGATCCGCAGCCGGTCGCCGCGCACCGTTCGCGACGCAGGCGGCGCGCCAGCGGTGAACGTGAGCGCGACGGCGAGTGCGAGCCCAAGCGCCGGGAGGGCGTTCAGCGGCTTCGCGTCGAGCTTCGCCTGGTCGACGGCGAAGTAGACGACGGCGCAGAGGGCGATCGCGGCCACTCCCGCGACTCGCAGCCGGCCGTGCAGCCGTGGCCAGGCGAGCCCGACCAGCGCGATACCGACGAGTGCGAACGGAAAGTTGAGCGCCACGAGCTCCCGTCCGAAGCCCCCGGCGATTCCGCTGTGGTGGACGTTGTAGAGCTCGCCTGCCGGAAAGCGCGAGTACGTGGCGATGACGGCGACGCCGTCGAGCACCAGGAGGGCGAGAACCGCGTGCACCTCCCAGGGCGCGCGCCTCACGAGGGCGGCCAGCTCCCGGCGCGGTAGACGTAGCCCTCGAGCGTCCGGCCGAGCACGCCCTCGAGCCACTGCGAGACGCCGACGAGCGTGTCGAGGTCGATACCGGTCTCGATTCCCTCGCCTTCGAGCAGGTAGACGAGATCCTCCGTCGCCACGTTGCCGGTCGCGCGCGGCGAGAACGGACAGCCGCCGAGGCCGCCTACCGACGCGTCGACGACTTGTGCGCCAGCTTCGAGCGCGGCGAGGCAGTTCGCGTAGCCGGTGTTACGCGTGTTGTGGCCGTGGAAGCCGTCGGCATGAGCCTGCAGGACGAGCTCGCGAACCGCGGAAGGCGTTGCGACGCCGATCGTGTCCGCGAGGACCACCTCGGCGCGACCGGCGAACCGCGTGGCGAGCTCGGCGACGACGCCGGGATCGACGCGGCCCTCGAACGGGCACCCGAAGGAACACGAGATCGTCACCGTCGCAGGCGTCTCACCCGCCACGGCGAGGATCGCCTCGACCCGTTCGACAGCCTCGGCCAGCGTCGCGTTCCCGTTCTGCAAGTTGAAGGTCTCCGTCGCCGCAAGGGTCACGTTGACGCGGTCGAGCCCTGTAGCGGCGAACCGCTCCCAGCCGCGCTCGTTGAGGACGAGACCCGATAGCTCGACTCCCTTCTGCCGTTGCACGCGCGCGACGAGTTCCTCGGCGTCCGCCATCTGGGGCACGCGGTCGGCCCGGACGAAGCTGACGGCCTCGATCCGCGGCAGCCCAGCCCTCGTGAGCTGGTCGACGAGCTCCGCCCGCGTCTCTGCCGGCAGCACCCCGGGCTCGTTCTGAAGACCGTCCCGCGGCCCGACTTCGCAGACGATCACGCGCATCGTCCGAGCGTACTCCCCTTGATTCCTTGTAACAGTCTGTTACAAGCGCGATGGATTGGCCTGAATGGTCAGTTGGACCTCGAGTTCAAGCCGGTTCCGGATCACCTAGTAACAGTCTGTTACCAGGTTGGACAGGTCCGCGGAGAGACGGCGGCGCGCCGGCTCAGCGAGTGCCGAGCTCCATCCCCAGCAGACGTGGCAGCGCAGCGCCCGCCCGCGCCGGAAGTGGCGCACGGCGCCCCTGCTCCTCGGCCGCCTCGCAGGTCATGATCGCCCAGCGGACGAGGCCGCCTCCGATCCGGCGGAACGGCTCGCCAGGGAGACGCGGCACGGAGCGCGTCGCGAGCGGCGAGCGCGTCCACTCGTCATCCGCACCGAGCGCGAGCGACGCGAGGATCCGACCCCCGAGCCACGCCGGCCCGACTCCGTGCCCCGAATAGCCGGCGCCGTAGTGGATTCGCGTGCCCGGCTTCGTTCGGAAGAACGGCAGGTGA
>DASSLB010000196.1:0-10430 GCA_035689945.1 Gaiellaceae bacterium
CCCGTGACCAGAGCAGCTCGGCGGTGCCAAGCCGCTCGGTCAACTGGCCCGCGACCCGTTCCACGAGCTCGCGCCCTCGCACCTCGAGCAACTCCGGCACTCCGCTCGAAACGACCGTGAGGTACTGGCCGCGGCCAGGCCGGCTTCCTGTGAGCGAGCCGCGGTCGAAGACCCAATGCGCATCCGAGTCGAGCAATGCGGCGAGCGGCTGCTCGAGCAGCGGCCGGTCGAACCAGAGGTGGACGCTCACGATCGGCGAGTCCTCGAGGGCTGGCTCGGGCTCGCCGAGAAGACGCGCGCTCTCGCGCGGCGGCACCGCGACGACAACGGCGTCGGCGTCGAGCTCGTCGAGCGATGAGACGCGCGAGTCGGTGAGGACGGTCGCGCCGGCGGCCTCGAGCGCCGCTCCGGCAGCGTCGCCGTGCATCCGCCCGAGCGGCCGCGTCGGGAGGATCAGATCGCTGTTCGCCCGCGGCCCGAGGAGCGCCGTGCGAACCGTGAACAGTCCCGCGTCGGGGTCGGCCTCGTCGCAGCGCAGGTTGAGCGCCGGCCGGATGAAGACATCCCAGAACCGGTCGATCGCGGCGTCGGACGCACCGAGCCGTCGCAAGAGGCCGCCGAATGTCTCGCCGGGCTGCGCGCGCGCTCTCCGACAGCGAGCCGTGACGAGTGGGATGCGTAGGCGGTCACGCAACGGGAGGTGGCCATAGCGCAGCAACGAAGCGAGTCGCGGCTCGATCGCGGCGACATCGCCGTCCTCGTCGAGCACCGGCAAGGCGAGGCGAGTGCGGAGGACCGAGCCTCGCTCGCCGATCCGCTCGAGGAAGCACAGGTACTCGGTGAAGCAGCCGAGCGCGATGTGCTGCCCGTTGTCGGGCGGCGGCTCGGGATCGCCCTCGCGCTCCGGCAGCGTCTGGACGGCGCCGCCGAGCGTGGGCCGCGCCTCGAACACGGCCACCGCGTGGCCTGCGTCGACGAGATCGAGCGCCGCTGCCAGGCCGGACAGGCCTCCACCGACGACGGCCACCTTCATCCGAGCAGCCCCTTCGCGACGACGGCGAGCTTTCGGGAGGTGGAAAGCCGCGTCTTCTCGCCGAAGACGTCGAAGCCACCGGCTTCGATCCGGTCGAGCGTCTCTCTGTACAGGCCCGCGAACGTGCGGACGCAGAGAGCGCTGCGCCGGTCGAGCGACTCGAGCAGGCGCAGGCCGTCTACGAGATACGTCCGAGCCCGTTCGGCCTCGAAGGCCATCAGCTGCCGAAACTCCGGCGACGGGGCGAGCTCCTCGACGCCGAAGGCGGAGAGCTCGTCCTGCGGCAGATAAACGCGGCCGAGCCGCTGATCCTCGTCCACGTCGCGGATGATGTTGATCAGCTGAAGTGCGGTCCCCAGCGTCATCGCGCTCTCGGTGTCGTCCGAGCCGTAGACCGGGACGCAGGCGAGCCCGACCGCGCCCGCAACCTTCTCGCAATACCCGCGCAGCTCGGCGAAGTCGGCGTAGGTGGACTGATCCAGGTCCTGAAGCCCGCCGTCGACGAGCGCCGCAAGCGGTTCGCGCGGGATGCCGAAGCGCGCACGCGCGTCGCGCAGCGCCACGAACACGGGATCCGCGGAATCGCCATCGAGCGAGGCCCGGAGCTCCTCGAGCTGGGCCCGCTTGTCCTCCGGCTGCAGGTCTCCGTCGGCCACGTCGTCCACCCAGCGCGCGAAGGCGTAGATCGCCGCGATCGCCTGCCGCTTCTCCCGTGGCAGAACCATGATCCCGAACGCGAAGTTCTTCGCCTCGCGCCGCGTGATGCGCTCGACCTCGGCGTAGGCCTCCTGAACCGTCATCGCACGAGCACGAGCGCGGCCTCACGCGCCAGACGCGCGCGCGACGGCCGGGGGCGACCGCTGAAGACGTCCCAGCCGGCCGACTCGAGCGCGTCGAGCGCCGCCAATCCGCCGCGGGCGAAGAGCGCGACTGCGCGGCCGAGTCGCCCACCGATCCGGTCGCGCAGCACCTCTCCGGCAGACAGGAGCTCGGCAGCCCGCAGCGCCTCGAACCGCAGCAGCGCGCGCAGATCCTCGTTCGGCCGGTCGAGCGGCGGGTTGCCGAACGTGTGCCGATCCTCTGCGGGGAGGTAGATCCGCCCGAGCTCGAGGTCGCGCGGCACGTCCTGCAGGAAGTTGACGAGTTGGAGGCCGGTGCAAACCGAGTCGCTCGCGGCAACGACCTCGGGGTCGTCGAGCCGCCGGAGAATGCCGAGCACGAGCCGGCCGCAGGGGTCGGCCGAGTGGACGCAGTAGTGCTTCACGTCTGCCCACGTCGCGTATTCGCTGATCCGCTGGTCCATGCGATTCGCCTCGATCAGCCGCTGGAACGGCTCGCGCGGCAGGTCGAACTCGCGGATCGTCGACTGCACGTTGCGCAGCACCGGCCACGTCGCCTCCCCGGCGAAAGCAGCGCCGACTTCCCGCTCGAGCTCGTCGAGTGCCGCAAGCCGGTCGCCGTCGAAGGCGTCGCCGAGCTCGTCCACGAGTCGCGCGTAGCAGTAGAGCGCACGGATGTGCGGGCGCAGCTGGCGCGGGAAGAGAATCGAGCCGACCGGGAAGTTCTCGCCGGCGGCACGCGCTGCGATGTCGGCGAGCTCCACGTGTCCATTCTTGCTTGAATGGCCCGCGCGGCGGCGGTCGCCGCAGGGCAGGAAACGGGAGGAGGAAACGTGACCGACGCCGGAGCACCGGGCGCCGGAGCGTCCGGAGGACGGGAATCGGCGGTGGCGGGGGTCGACCGCCGAGACGATGCGGTCGTCGTTTCGCTCGCGGGAGAGCTCGACCTCTACAACGCCGAGGAGGTGCGGAGGGCGCTGCTCGACACCCTCGCCGACGGGGCGGAACTGCTCGTCGTCGACCTCGCGGAGGTCACGTTCATCGACTCGACGGCGCTGGGCGTCCTCATCGAGGCTCGTTCGAGGCTGGCCGACCGCAGCGGCTTCCGGCTCGCGGCACCCGGGCTCGAGGTCCGCCGGGCGCTGGAGGTCTCGGGGCTCGACCGCCACTTCGTCGTCCACGACACGGTCGCGGACGCGGTCGGCTCGCCTTCCTGAGCATGCCGAGTCGCGAGCCGCTGCTCCCGCCCGAGTCGCTCGCACGCTACGCCGACGCCATCGTCCGGGCCTCCCTCGGCATCGAAAAGGGCGACACCCTCGTCATCCAGGCTCAACCCGAGCATCGGGAGCTGACGGTCGCAATCGCCGAGTCCGCGTACCGCGCGCGAGCGACGTTCGTCGACGCCGTCACGGCAGATCCGCTCGTCACGCGCGCCCGGCTACTGCACGGCTCCGACAACGCGTTGGGGGCGCTCTCGCCCTGGGCCCGCCGCCGGTTCCGCGAGATCGCCGGATCGCGCGGCGCTCTCGTTCAAATCACCGGCGAGGGAGAGCCGGGCTATCTCGACGGCGTCCCGCCGAAGCGGATCGCAACCGACTTCACGCGCATCTCGAAGCAGATCGCTTTCGTCCGGCGCGCGCAGCTGAATCTGCGCGCCCGCTGGACGATCGCCGGCTGGCCGACCGACCACTGGGCCGGCCAGGTCTACCCAGAGCTCGAGCCACTCGCGGCGAAACGCCGCCTGGCCGAAGACCTCTTGGGCTTCTGCCGCCTGCTCGATGAGGACGGAAAGGGGGCGAGTGGCTGGCTCAAGCACCTCCGCACGCTCGAGCGCCGTTCGAAGAAGCTGACGAAGCTCGACCTCGCGGGGCTCGAACTGCGCGGGCCGGGAACGGAGCTCGACATCGGCTTCGTCCGCGGCACGCGCTGGCTCGGCGGGCCGGAGACGCTCGTCGACGGCCACACGCAGGCGCCGAACATGCCCACCGAAGAGGTCTTCACGAGCCCCGACGCGTCCGCGACGAGCGGCACGTTCCGTTGCACGTTCCCCCTCTCCTTCCGCGGCCGGCTCATCCACGGCCTGCGCGGCGAGTTCTCGAAGGGCAGGCTCGTCCGGCTCGAGGCCGACTCGGACGACGACCGCGACTTCGTCGCCGCCTACATCGACAGCGACCGGAACGGGCGGCGGCTCGGCGAAGTGGCGCTCGTCGACGCCTCCTCGCGCATCGGCCAGACCGGCCGCGTCTACTACAACACGCTGCTCGACGAGAACGCCGCCGCTCACATCGCGTTCGGCAGCGGTTTCGGAGGCACGCGCACGGAGACACCCGCACGTGGGGTGAACCGCTCGTCAACGCATCTCGACGTCATGATCGGCAGCCCGGAGCTCGAGGCGACCGGCGTCAATTCCCGCGGCCGCCGGATCCCGCTGATTCGCGACGGCGCCTGGCAGATCTGATCCTGAAGGCAGCGGGGGTCGCGGTGCTCGCCGCCGCGATCGCGCTCGCGGCCGGCTGCGGCGGGAGCTCACAACCACGGGCGACCACGCGGGCCTCGGCGGCCGGGCCGGCGAAGTGCACGCTCTCCGCGAAGCAGCGCCGCGTGATCCGGCGAGCGAAGCGGATGATCGTCCGCATGCACAAGCTCGAGCAGCCGCTGAAGACGGTGCACGAGAGCGGGCCGCTCAAGCTCGAGCTGCTGCTGAACCGCTTCTTGCTCTCAATCGGCGCGCTGCCGGTGGACGACCGCGCCCTGCTCATCCGCAGGGCGAAGGCCTCCGTGGGCCTGTGCCGGGACTGCTTCGACGCGCTCGAAGCCCTCGAGCCAGCAGTGCAGACTCGCCTGGGCGACTCACCCTGCAAGCCGGGCTTCTAGAGTCCCAGGCCGTGCCGGAGACGCCGGAAGAGCTCTGGGAGCGCGTGCACGACGAGCTGCGCGTACCGCCTGTGGAGGAATGGGACACGTGGCCCTTCGACGGCGAGTTGAGCGTGCGGCCGCTGGAGCCGCCGATCGACCGGGAGCGGCCGCGCTTCGGCGAAGCCGGTGTGAACTGTCGCCGCTGCGCCGCATCCGACGACGAGTACCTCTGGACGAACGAGAACTGGCGGCTCTTTGCGCTCGAGAAGCCGAGCGGTCTGCCAGTTGTGGTCTTGCTCGAGTCGCGAGAGCACTTCGGCGAGCCGGGCGATCTGCCCGACGAGCTCGCCTCAGAGCTCGGCCTCCTGCTCGTGCGCATCGAGCGCGCCGTCCGTTCGCTCGGTGAGCTCGGCCGCGTGCACGTCTGCCGCTGGGGTGACGGCGGCGAGCACCTCCACTGGTGGTTCATGGCGCGCCCCGCACGACTGCCCCAGCTGATCGGCTCGTTCGCCGCGATCTGGGACGACATCCTCCCGCCCGCGCCGGAAGACGTCTGGCGCGCCGACCTCGACGCGCTCAAGGCGGCGCTCGACAGCTAGCCGTCCACCAGCAGGCCGTTCAACGGCCCCCAGAGCGCCTCGCTGCGGCGTGAGACGTGCGGCAGGAGGGTCAGCTTCCCGTCGGCGTGGCCGTCGCGCTTTCGCCGCTCGAACCGCTCCTTGGCGAGCGGCAGCCACAGCTCGTCGAAGACGCGCGCGGGATCGCCGTCGATCTCCTCGCGCGGCCGCTCGAGGTGCTCCTGCCACAGCCGCAGGCGCACCTCACGCGCGTACGCCGGGTCGCGGACGACGACGTTTACCTCCGTGTCGTTGAAGAGCGAATGCTCGTTGAGGTTCGCCGAGCCGATCGTCACCCAGGTGTCGTCGATGACGGCCGCCTTCGAGTGGACGTAGACGGGATTGCCGCCCGGGCCCGGCTGGTAGAGCGTGCAGGCGAGGAAGCGGGGCGTGTCCTCCCCCGCCTCCTTGTCGGCGTGGATCAGGAGCCCGACCTGGCCGCGGCTGTCGTCGGTGCCATTGTTCGGGCGTGCCGGGAGAACGACGATCACGCGGAAGTCGTGGCTCGGCGGCCGCCGCAGCTTCTCGGCGAGGACGAAGCACACCTCCGGAGACCAGAGAAACTGGCTCTCGAGGTAGATGAACCGCTCGGCCGCCAGCAGCGCGCGCAGGTAGCTCTCGAGGATCGACCACTCACCGTGCCGGCACGGGTCGTACAGCCGCTCGGGAACCGTCCGCACGAGCTGCGCCTCGAGCCCGTCGCCGACCTCGGCCGGCGTCGCCGGCGCGGACACGTTCCCGTCGGCACCGGTCGCGCGCCACCGCATCGCGAAGTGCCGCGCGACGTCGGCGACGATCGGCCCTTCGAGCCGAACCGCTGAGTCGTGCCACCCGAGCCCGTCGCGGCGCGGGTGATCGGCCGAGTCGAGCCTGTCGCCGCCCAGCGCCGTCAGGTCGATCCCGCCGACGAAGGCCGTCTCGTCGTCGACGATGACGAGCTTCTCGTGGTGACAGTGGAACGGCCGTTCCTTGGCGTCGAGGCCCATCGAGATGCGCGTGCCCCGGACGAGGTCGTCGCGCGCCCGTCGCACCTCGCGCCGGTCCGGATGGAAGAGCGGCAGCGGAGCGCCGGCCCACGCGAGCACGCGCACGTCGACCCGCCCGGCCGCGTCGGCGAGCAGCTCCCGTAGCGTCGGCCCTCCTTCCTCGAGCCGGAACGAGGGGTCGAAGTGCCAGCCTGAGAGATGGACGTGCGAGCGTGCCGAGCGGATCGCGTCCGCGATCCGCGGCAGCGCCGTGCTGCCGTCGATGAAGGGCTCGACGAGACAGCCGTGCCGCGGCACAAAGAACGCGGTCTTCGCCCAGCCGCCCGCCTCCGGGTCGATCGCGGAGCTGCTGCCGTGCCGCCGCAGCCGCAACACGTGGCGCAAGCGGATCGTGCGCTCGATCGTCTCCCCGACGAGGTCGTCCAGCCGGTTCAGCGGGAAGGGGGCCACTACGTGCTCATGCCCGCAGCGGCCGGAATCTCACCCGGTCGTCGTCGGGTACTGCGAGTAGCCGTAGCTGTACGTCCCGTCGCCGTTGATCTGCGTGCCGGTGAGCGTCGGCGTCGGGAAGGGCACGACCGGCAGGTTCTCCACTGCCGGCCCCATGAAGTCGTGCCAGATCTCCGCGGGCAGCGTCCCACCAGCCACCGATCCCACGCCCTCGATGTTGTAGAGCGGGGTCTCACTGTGCGGATAGCCGACCCAGACGCAGGTCGCGAGCTGCGGTACATAGCCGCAGAACCACGCGTCCTGGAAGTTCTCGGCGGTTCCGGTCTTGCCGGCCACTGGACGGCTACCGAGAGCTGCCGCGGTGCCCGTGCCGTGCTGGACGACACCCTGGAGGGCGTACGTGAGCTCGGCCGCGACATTCGGTCCGAGGGCACGTGTGCTCTTGACGCCCTTCGCGATGCCGCCGATCAGCTTCCCGGTCGGCCCGCGGACGCTCTCGAACGCCTGCGGAGGGTGCTGCACGCCGCCGGACGCAAACGTCGCGTAGACGTCGGTCATCTCGAGCGGCGTGAACCCGACCGCGCCGAGCGTGATGGCACAGGCCGGCTCGAAGAACCGGCCGCGAGTCGTGATCCCAAGACGGTGCGCCGTCGCCATGACGTTCCCCACGCCGACCTTCGCGATCAGCTGGGCGAAGATCGTGTTCACGGAGTTGGCGGTCGCGTCGAGGAGGTTCATCGTCCCGGCAGCCTCGTCGGCGTAGTTGTGGACGTCCCACGCCCCGTGGATGTCCTGGCACTCCGGCGTGATGATGCGAAGCTCGGGCGGGCCGTAGAACGTGGAGTAGAGCGAGTCGCCCTCGCTCAGCGCCGTCGCAAGGGTGATCGGCTTGAAAGAGCTTCCGGTCGAGCGGTGCCCCTGCGTTGCGAAGTTGAACTGCATCCTGCGGCCGCTCGGGAGGTAATCGACCATCGCTTTCACGGCGCCGGTGCGCGGGTCGATCGCGACGAGCGCCGCCGCGGGATCCGTCGACGTACGCAGCACGCCGCTGATCGCGTGGTAAGCGAGCCCCTGCAGGCGAGTGTCGAGCGTCGTCCTCGCCTTGAGGCCGCCCAGCTCGACCTGCCGCTGGCTGAATGTGTTGGCCAGTTGCTCCGTGGCCCAGCCGAAGAAGTTCGGCTGGTGCAGCTGCGTATAGAGGTGACCGGGCCTCAAGAGAAGCGGCTTCTTCTCCGCGTGGCGAAGCTTCGCCGCGGTGATGTAGCCGTTCTTCCACATCGCCTTCAGCACCTCGTTCCGCCTCGCCAGGGCGGCCTGCTTGTACAGGATCGGGTCGTCGGTCGTCGGCGCCTGCGGCAGGCCGGCGAGCAGCGCGGCTTGGACGAGGGACAGCTCCGAGGCGCTCTTCGAGAAGTACGTCTGCGCGGCCGCTTCGGCGCCGTAGGCGTGCCGCCCGTAGAAGACCTCGTTGAGGTAGTCGGCGAGGATCTGCTTCCGCGACAACTTCTGGAAGACCTTCTCGGCTAGGCAGGCCTCCTTGAGCTTGCGCGACAGAGTCCGCTGGTTGTTGCCGATGTAGAGGTTCCGGACTAGCTCCTGCGTGATCGTCGAGCCGCCCTGCACGATGTGACCCTTCGAGAGGTCCTGGTACAGCGCGCGGGCGATCCCCTGGTAGTCGAGGGCCCCGTGCTGCCAGAACCGGGCGTCCTCGATGGCCACCGTCGCCTCGGGCAGCCAGGGCGTGATCTTCGCAAGGGGCAACGGCTGCCGGTTCGTCGCCGACGGGACGACCCCGAGCAGGCGCATGCGGTTCGTATAGAGGAACGAGTTCTCTCCCAGCTGGAGCGGACGGAGGTCGGAGAGGCTGCACGTCGAGAGCAGGATCTGCCGGCCGGTGAACGCGACGGTCGTGACGGCGAGCGCTATGAGCGACGCGAAGACGATCGCGAGGAAGAGCACGATGCTGCGCCGCTTGCGGTTGCGGCGGCGCAGCCGGCCGTGCCGTGCGACGAGCAACCGCTCGAGCTCGAAGTCGGACCGCGGCCTGCGGCGGTGCGGTCCCTCTCCGTTGTGACCGTTGGCGCCTGCCACTCCTCCGCCATTGTGCTTCAAACGACGGTCCGAGAAACGGCCCAGTTCGTCCGCGACAGCCGGTAGAGGACGTGCGGCCGCAACGGATGGCCGACCGGGACCCGCGGATGATCGAAGTCCCCGGTCGGGTCGTGGCTCATCCCAAGCCGCTCCATGACGCGCCACGACGGCTCGTTGAGCTCCGAGGTGAACGACACGATCTCGTCCAGCTCGAGCTCGCCGAAGCCGTAGTCGAGTGCGGCCCGACCTGCCTCGGTCGCGAATCCGCGGCCCCAGTACCGGCGCGCGAGCCGCCATCCGACCTCGACCGCGGGAGTGAAGTGCTCCTCGAAGCTGGGCCGTGCGAGCCCGACGAAGCCGATGAAGCTCGCGGCGCCGGCGACCTCGACCGCCCACAATCCCCAGCCCTCGTCCGCGATGTGTCGCCGGGCCCGCTCCGCCAGAGCGTCACTCTCCTCGCGCGACGGGGGCGCCGGAAAGTACCGCATCGTCTCCGGATCCGCGTTCAGCTCCGCAAAGGGCTCGAGGTCCTCGACGCGCCACTGTCTCAGCAGGAGGCGCTCGGTACGAAGCTCGGCCACGCCACGATGATAGGAACGCCTCCGCTCCGCGGCGTTTGCCGCCGGGCGCGCCGGGGATCTGACCTCCCGTGGCGGGGATCCACGGTTTCTTCCATTCGACGGGCGTCACCGTTGCCCTGAACGTAGGCATCGTCCTCGCCGTCGTCTTCTGGCTCGCGCTCGCCTACTGGGTGCACAAGGACGCTCGCCGGCGAATTCGGGATCCCTTCCTCAGATTCCTGGCGAACCTGCTCGGGCTCTTGCCGCCGTTCATCGGGCCGGTCATCTACCTCCTCTTCCGGCCCGCAGAGACGCTCGCCGACGAGCTCTCGCGGCACGTCGAGCTCCAGGCGCTGCAGCAGCAGCTCGCTCGCGAGCGACCGGCGTGCCCGGTCTGCACGTCCCCGGTCGAGCCCGACTACCTTGCCTGTCCGGTCTGCACGACGATGCTCCGCGAGCCGTGCCCCACGTGCCAGGCACCGCTCGAGCCTCTGTGGCAGATCTGTCCCTACTGCGCGTCGTCGATCGAGTCGCTGCGGGCCGACCTCGACGCGGCGTTGACAGCCGAGACGCGGATGCTCGTGGCGGTCGAACCGGCGCCTCAGGCTGCGGACGCCTAGCTGGAGAGAGCCGACGCGGGGCCTCGGACTGCGGACCCCCGGCGCCTAGCCCGCCGGCAGGGTCAACGCTCCCAACAGGCGACAGTAGAGCACCGAGGGGCTGCTCTTGCCCCCATAAACAGTGAACGTGATCTTCTGCCCCAGCCACGGCTGAAGTTCCGGGCTATCAACTGGCTGGATGGTGCGAGTGAATAGACAGACCCGGTGCCGCTGGAGGTTCGGAGGAACGAAAGAGCCGCCGGTGCCATAGGGAGGGACTGCCCCCGCCTTGATCGTGGTGAACGCTCCTGTCTCTATCCCGTTCGCGATCTTGGTAACGGCCCCAGCTGGTCCCTTGAGCTGAACGTACAGGTCTGAGGTGACGGGATTGTCCGACCT
>DASSLB010000197.1:0-8551 GCA_035689945.1 Gaiellaceae bacterium
AGCCGGGTCGGGATGGTCGAGCAAGTGCTCGTCGAGGGCCCGAGTCGCACGGAGCCGGACTTGCTGCGTGGCCGGACGCGCCGAAACACGACCGTGAACTTCAGCGGCGACGCTGCTCCCGGAGACCTCGTCGACGTCGAGATCGAGCACGCAACGTCGACGACGCTCCGGGGTATTCATCGTGCAGCAGCTGCAGCCTAGGGATCTCGTCTGGGACGGTTGCCTCAACGTCCGTGAGCTCGGTGGACTGCCGACGCAGGACGGCGGCGAAACGCGGTTGGGCGCGGTGGTGCGCGCGGACAGCGTTGGTCTGCTGAGCGACAACGGGTGGCAGGCGCTCGTCAACCACGGCATCCGCACCGTGATCGATCTGCGCGGCGAGTATGAGAGAGCCGAGGATCCGCCGCGCGAGGTGCCGGTCGAGGTCGTGCACGTCCCGTTCCTGGAGGCGAGCGAGGCTGAATGGGAAGAGATCGGCAAAGAGCTCGAAGCAGCAGTCGAGGCGGCGCCCGATGTTGCGACGGCGACACGGGACGTCTACCTCATCTTCCTCGAGCGCTTTCGCTCGAACGTTGCAGCAGCCGTTAAAGCCGTCGCGAACGCGCCCGCCGGCGGAATCGTCATCCACTGCGCTGGCGGCAAGGATCGCACCGGCCTGCTGTCCGCCTTTCTTCTCCACCTCGCCGGTGTGGGCAGCGACGAGATCGCGGCGGACTACTCGCTCAGCGAGGAGCGGTTGCGCCCGCGCCACGAGGCGTGGTTCGAGGCCGCGGAGTCCGAAGAGGAGCTTGACCGGCTCCGGCGGATCACGCAGACGCCCTCCGCTTCGATGGTCGGCGTCTTCGCCGAGCTCGAACATCGCTACGGCGGCGTCGAGGCGTACCTCCTTGTGGCCGGCGTGACGACGGAGGATCTCGAGCTCGTCCGCGAGCGCCTCCGTGGCTGATCGAGTCGTCGGCATCTTCGGGCCGACCGCTAGCGGAAAGTCGGACGTCGCCGCTGCCATCACCGCGTTGCTCCCTGCCGAGGTCGTCTCGGCCGATGCGATGCAGGTCTACGACGGCCTGCCGATCCTCACGAACCGGTCGCCGCACCCTGAACGACTCGTCGGGATCTGGCCGCTCTCGCATCGTGCATCGGTCGGCGAGTTCGCCCCGCTCGCACACGCGGCGATCGATGAGATCCTCGCCGCCGCCCAAACGCCGCTCGTCGTCGGCGGGACGGGCCTCTACTTCCGTGCAGCTCTTGCAGAGCTCGAGCTGCCTCCGGTGCCGCAACCGGGTGCGCGCGAGCGGTGGGGGAAACTCTACGACGACGTCGGGGCACCCGCGGCCCATGCGAAGCTCGGCGCGCTCGACCCAGCCGCCGCTGCGCGCATTCATCCCAACGACCGGCGCCGCGTCGTGCGTGCGCTCGAGCTCGCGGAAGCCGGACATTCGCTTGTACCGAGACGGGAAAGCCTCTTCGGCGGTGCCTGGCGCCATCCCACTCTTCTGGTCGGGCTCGATGTGCCGAAGGCGGAGCTCGACCGACGGATCGCGGAACGGACGAGGCGGATGTTCGAGTCGGGCGTCGAGGCAGAGGTGCGTGAAGCGTACGGAGTCGACCTGTCCGTGACCGCAAGGAAGATCATCGGCCTGGATGAAGTCGCGACGCTGCCGCGTGAAGAGGCGATCGAGGCGCTGGTCATGCGCACCCGGCGCTACGCCGCGTATCAGCGCAAGTGGCTGCGTCGGCTCGAAGGGCTGGTTATGGTCGCGGCGGATCGGCCACCCGAGGAGACCGCTGCTGAGATCGTCGCGCTGGCACGCACACGGGAACGTCTATCTCGTCCATGAAGGACCGGTGGACGGCGTCGACCTGTCCGGGACGGACGGCGCGGTCGAAGTGCTCGCCGTCGAGGGCGACGACATCTCGGTCGGCATCGTCAACCCGGACGGCTCGCGAGCCGAGATGTCCGGCAACGGCACGCGCATCGCGGCGGCCTGGCTGATGACCCGCACCGGCTCGCCGGAGGCGCATGTGCACGTTGGGCCCAGGACCGTGCGTGTGCGGCGGACAGCGGACGGTCTCTACGAGTCGGAGTTCGATGCAGTCGAGGTGAGCGAGCCCGAGTTGGTCGAGGGGATCGAGCTGACACGGGTCACTGTGGGCAATCCCCATGCTGTCGTCCTGGGCGATCCGAGCCAGATCGAGGAGCTCGGCCGACGGTTCGAAAGGCATGCTCACTTCCCCGCGGGGACAAACGTGCAGGTCGCACGAGTGGACAAACCGGGCGAGGTGACGGCCCGCGTCTGGGAGCGCGGCGTGGGGGAGACGGAGGCGTCCGGAACGAGCGCAGTAGCCGTCGCCGCGGTGACTCACGGCGACGGCGAAGTTGTCGTGCATTTCCCGGGCGGGGACCTGCGAGTGCGCCTGGATGCCGGCCGTGCGTGGCTCACGGGTCCGGCGGTGCCGCTGAACGAATTGCCGGACTCCGGTTATGAAGACGGTGCGTAGGCGTAGCCGACCGTGCGGTATCGTCGCCTCCGAGGGCGGAGGGACAGCTACCCCACCCTAAGGGCAGGGGTGCGCGATCTTCTCGCCGCAGCTCGCGGCGTCGTGCTAGACACCGATCTCGAATTCGCGCAGCACGTCGTTCAGGCTCGTCTTGAGATCCGTCTGCGCGCTCCGCCACCCGACGACGAGCGCGCACGCAACCTCGTAACGCCCTGCTGGGAACTCCTTCGGCCTCGTGCCCGGCACGACCACGGCCCGCGGCGGAACGTAGCCCCGGTGCTCAACCGGCTCGGGTCCCGTCACGTCGATCACCGGCACCGACCCGGTCAACGAGACGTTCGGTGCGAGAACCGCGCGCTCGCCGATGACGACGCCTTCGGTGAGAATGCAGCGCGAGCCGATGAAGGCCCCGTCCTCGACGATCACCGGACGCGCCTGCAGCGGCTCGAGCACGCCGCCGACCCCGACGCCGCCCGCGAGGTGGACGTCTGCTCCGATCTGCGCACACGACCCGACCGTGGCCCACGTGTCGACCATCGTGTTCGGCCCCACCCAGGCGCCGATGTTGACGTAGCTCGGCATCAGGATCACGCCGGGGGAGAGGAACGACCCGTACCGTGCCGTCGCCGGCGGCACCACCCGGACGCCGCGCTCGGCATGGTCGTGCTTGAGCGGGATCTTGTCGACGTACTCGAACGGACCGACTTCGATCGGCTCGACTCTCCGCATCCGGAAGTATTCGAGGATCGCCGCCTTCGCGTCCTGGTTCACGCGCCAGTCGCCGTCGACCTTCTCGGCGACCCGCAGCTCGCCGCGGTCGAGCGCTGCGATCGTGGCCTCGACGTCCATCACATTTCCCCGAGGATCTCCGCGGCCCGTTCGCACTCCTCGAGCGTAGGGACGAGCGCGAAGCGGACGTAGCCCGCGCCGCTCGGCCCGAACATCTCGCCGGGGGACACGATGATTCCGTGCTCGAGGAGCTCAGCCGCGTCTGGCCCCAAGACCCAGAGGTACATCGTCGCCTCGCTCGCCACGACCTCCCAGCCGTGGCTCTCGATCGCGGGGATCATCACGTCCCGCTTCACGCGGTAGCGAGCGCGCGTGTCCTCGACGTGGCGCTCGTCGTTCCACGCCACCACCGAAGCCCGCTGGACGAACTCCTGCGGCGCGGTTCCCACCGTCGGCCGGTAGGACTTCAACGCCGCCACGATCTCGGCCGGGCCGGCGACAAAGCCGGAGCGATACCCGGTCATCGAGGAGCGCTTGCTCAGCGTCTGGAAGACGACGAACCTCGACCGGTCGGAAGCCTGAAGCGCTGACGGCGGAGGCTTGTCGAACCACAGCTCCGTGTACGCCTCGTCCGAGCCGACGATGAAATCGTGACGCTCGGCTGCCTCGGCGAGCTCGTCGTAGAACTCGCGCGGCGCGAGCGCTCCGGTCGGGTTGTGCGGGTAGTTGACCCAGACGAGCGCGACGTCCTCGTCGAGCTCCGCAAGATCCGGCAGGAACCCGTTCTCGCGCCGCAGCGGAAGCGTCTGCACCCGCGCTCCGGCGAACAGCGCCCCGCGCTCGTACACCGGGTAGGCGGGCTCGCCGAACGCCACCAGGCGTCCCGCGGTCTCCACCACTTGCGCGAGCGAGAAGATCGCCTCTTTCGACCCGTACGTCGGCACGATCTCCGTGTCGGGGTCGACCGAGACACCGAAACGCCGCTCGAGCCAGCCGGCGGCGGACTCGCGAAGCTCGGGCAACCCCTGGGCGAGCGGATACGGCGCACGCTCCGGCAGCGCATCGACGAGCGCCTCGCGGATCATCGGATCGGTCGGCTCGTTGGGATCGCCCTTGCCGAAGTCGATCACCTCGACGCCTGCCGCGAGCATGCGTCGCCGCTCTTCCTCGAGCCGCGTGAACGGATAGGCGGCCATCTCGGTGAGCACCGGGTTGATCACGACAGGAACCTAGCCAGCGTCTCGTACACCGCGTGCAGGTTCGCGATCGGGATCTGCTCGTCCTGCCGGTGGGCGGCGGCCGTGGCGCCGGGGCCGTAGTTGATCGCGTCGATCCCCTGCTCGGCGAACTGCGCGACAGGCGTCCACGCCTGTTTCGGCGCGACGTCGGGCACGAGCTCCCGGAGCCGCTGGACGAACGGGTTCGCGAGCGCGGGGACTGCCGACGGAGAGTTGTAGAGGATCTCCAGCTCGCCGGCCGGAACGAGCTCGCGAAGTCGCACCTCAGCGTCGTCGCGCGAGCGGCCCGGCGCGTAGCGGAAGTTGAGCTCGGCCGAGGCGCGGGCGGGCACGACATTCGCTGCGATGCCACCCTCGACGCGCACAGCGCTCAGGACCTCGCGAAAGACGAGACCGTCTAGCTCGATCTCGAGCGGCTCGATCCGCTCGAGCGGTGCAAGTCCCTCGGCCAGCGCGTGAATCGCGTTGCGCCCCGTCCAGGGCCGCGCGGAATGAGCGCTCTCGCCGTGAAACTCGACCCTGGCCTGCAAGTTCCCGAGGCAGCCCGCGTGGAGGATCGCATCGGTCGGCTCGAGCACGACCGCGAGCATGGTGCCGGCGAGCACGCCGCTTGCAAAGACGCCCGGCAGGGGGCTCTCGTCGAGCGGAACCTCCTCCCGGGTGAAGAAGACGTAACGCGCGGGCGCGCCGGCCCGCGCGAGCTCGAGCATCACCGCGACCCCGCCTTTCATGTCGCTCGCGCCGAGGCCGTGGACGGCGCCGTCCGCAATCGCACCGGGGATGTTCTCCTGGGCGGGCACGGTGTCGACATGGCCCGCCAGCACAACCGGCGCGTTGCTGCTCCCCCAAACGATCGCCTCGCCGTCGTCGTAGAGCGGCTCATTGGGCAGGAGGCTCTGCACGAGCGCCATCGCCGCGGCCTCGCGGCGGCTCTCCGAGAGGACGTTCACGAGCTCTAGCGTCCGGGCAGCGAGATCGGAAGCGGGCATGGCAGGAGTCATAATGACCGGCGGATGGCGGTGAGACAGCCCGATCGCTCCTCGGCGGCCGAGCCCGAGCGCGGGCTCGTGCTCGCAGTGCTTCCTCCGGGCTCCGACGGCGCCGACGAGCTGGCGGAGTTCGAGGAGCTTGCGCGGACTGCCGGCGTCGAGCCGGTGCGCCGGGTCGTGCAGCACCGGCGGCTCCCGGACGCGCGCACGTACGTGGGCAAGGGAAAGCTCGAAGAGCTGAAGCAGGAATACGCCGACGCCGGCGCGGAGGTGCTGCTCGTCGACGCCGAGCTGAGCCCTTCCCAGCAGCGGACGCTCGAGAACGCGCTTCAGGCGCGGGTCGTCGACCGGACGCAACTGATCCTCGACATCTTTGCCCAGCACGCGGTGAGCGCCGAGGGAAAGCTTCAGGTCGAGCTCGCACAGCTCGAGTACAACCTCCCACGCATGCGGGGAATGTGGCAGCACCTCGAGCGGCTCGGCGGCGGTACAGGCGGTCTCGGGGCCGGCGTCGGCACCCGCGGCCCCGGCGAGTCGCAGCTCGAGACGGACCGCCGCCTCGCGCGGCGGCGCATCACGCTCCTGCGCGAACGGCTGCGCAAGCTCAGCCGCCAGCGCGACATCCGGCGCAAGGAACGACGCCGAACCGAAACCCCGACCGTGGCGCTCGCGGGGTACACGAACGCAGGCAAGTCGACGCTCCTCAACACTCTCACCGATGCCGGCGTCTCCGTTCGCGATCGGCTGTTCGAGACGCTCGATCCCACGACGCGGGGCTTCGAGCACGAAGGGCGGCGCTACCTCGTCACCGACACCGTCGGCTTCGTTCGGCGCCTGCCACACCAGCTGGTCGAGGGCTTCGCAGCGACACTCGAGGAGACCCTCGTCGCCGACATCGTCCTCCACGTGGTCGACGGATCGGCGTCCGAGCAGCAACTCGTCGAGCAGATCGCGGCCGTCGATGCCGTCCTGCGGGAGATCGGCGCGAACGAGCTGCCCGTCGAGCTCGTCGTGAACAAGATCGACGCGGTGGACACGCTCGGCCGGCGCCGGCTGACGAACCGCTATCCGGACGCGCTCCAGATCTCCGCCCTGACCGGCGAGGGCCTCGAGGAGCTGCGGGCCCGCGTCGCGGAGCGCTTCGGCGATCGGTTCGAGCGCGTGCGCCTCCTGCTGCCGTACGAGGAAGGTGCACGCCTCAACGAGCTCTATGCGCTCGGCGCACCGATCGACGAGCGGGAGGACACCCCGGAGGGAGTCCTTGTCGTCGCGCGCCTGCCGCGGCGTGAACTCCGCCGTTTCGCGAGTTTCCTCGTCGCTGACGCGGCCTCGGAGCAACGGCGCCGGAAGGGTGCATGACGGAGCTGCCCATGAAGCGCCTGCACGACGGGGCCACGGTCCCGACGCGGGCGTACGAGGGCGACGCCGGCCTCGATCTCGCCGCGAGCGAGCGTGTCGAGCTGGGCCCGGGCGAACGCGCCGCCGTCGGCACCGGTCTCGCCGTCGCGATCCCGGACGGACACGCCGGCTTCGTCCAGCCGCGCTCGGGGCTCGCGGCGCGGCACGGCATTGCAGTCCTCAACTCACCCGGCCTCGTCGACGCCGGCTATCGCGGCGAGCTCAAGGTCGTGCTCCTCAACACGGACCGAGACGAGTCGTTCGTCGTCGAGCCCGGCATGCGGATCGCGCAACTCGTGGTCGTCCCCGTCGCGATGCCCGAACCGACCGAAGTGACTGAGCTACCCGCGAGTGAGCGCGGCGAACGGGGCTTCGGCAGCTCGGCCCACTGATGCCGCTCGAACCACGTATCCGCGTCTCAGCCGTACTCCGTTGGGAAGGGCGAGTCCTCCTGTGCCGGCACGAGAAGTCGGGACGTGAGCACTGGCTCTTGCCGGGCGGCGGTGTCAACAGCGGCGAGAGCCTCGTCGAAGCGCTCCGGCGGGAGCTCGAGGAGGAGGTGGGGATCGGGGCAGACCTCACGTTCGAAGGACCGGTGGCGGTGGTCGACTCGATCGCTCCGAAGCGCGCGTTCGTCGGCAAGCACGTGGTTCACATCATCTTTGCGGCCGACCTCGCGCGGCGGTCGCTCGAGAAGGTCACCTCGACCGACGCCGCTGTCCGCGGCCACCGCCTCTTCGAGCCGAGCGAGCTCGACGACATTGCTCTCCATCCGCCGCTCCAGCGCTTTCTCGGCCGGTGGGAGCCGGGCGACCCGGCCGTGTATCTCGGCGCGCTCTGGGCACCGTGAGCGCATTGCCTCCGCTCAGGCGAGTCTCCATCCAGGGGTATCGCGCGGCACGGGAGCTCGAGCTCTCGCCGGGGTCGGTCTGCGCGCTCGTGGGGGAGGCGTCGAGTGGGAAGTCCACCGTGCTGACGGCGATCTGGACGCTGCTCGAAGCCGCCGCCCCGCCCCCGACGATCGACGACGTCGCCCGCGACGGCGCAGGCGGGCGCATCCACCTCGAGGCCGACGTGGCAAAGAGCACGATCTTCCTCGACGCACGACCGCCCGACACGCTCAACCTCAACCGGGCCGGAGCGCCGCCGGTGCTGTTCCTGCCTGCGAATCTCCGCTCGCGGACACTCGTCGCCCCGGCCACCGGGAGGGGGGCGGCGGAGGTCGCCGAGCTGTTTCAGCCCCCGGCCGTCGATCGCCACTGGGCCGCGGCGGACGGCGGTCTTGCGCTCGTCGCAGGCATGGAGCGGCTCCTCGCCTCGAACCTCCGCCACTTCGTGCTCCTGATCGAGGAGCCGGAGCTCTACCTCAGCCCGCACGCGCAGCGCCACCTCTACGGTCTCCTGCGGGCGCTCGCGCAGGCGGGCAACCAGATCCTCTACTCGACGCACGCGCCGGTCTTCCTCAGCGTCGACAAGCTCGAGGAGCTCGCGCTCGTCCGCCACACGCCGACAGGCGGAACCTCGCTCTTCCAGCCCCAGCCGCTTGCCGAGGCAGAAATGTTCCGGGCTCTCTCGGAGTTCGACAGCGACCGCGCGGAGCTCTTCCTCGCACGCTGCGCGGTGCTCGTCGAGGGCCGGACCGAGAAGCTGACCTTCCCGCTCGTCTTCGACGCGCTGGGCGTCGATCCCGACAAGGAG
>DASSLB010000198.1:0-4324 GCA_035689945.1 Gaiellaceae bacterium
TCGAGCCGCTGCTTGGGCTCGAACTTGACCTCGCCGCGCGCCACCTGCGCACCAGCATCTCGCCGCCAACCCTTCGCCGCGGCGAGCGCGCCCTTGCCTGTGAAGGTGCGCCGGATCTTCACGACGCGGCCGAGCTTGCGCGACTCGCGGGCGTCATAGACCGACGCCTCGATCGCCGGCGTGCAGTCGCACTTGGCTCCGTCCCGTGACGCGCACGTGCGGGAGTGGCGCTCCCTAATCCCCGTCGGGAGTTTCTTCTTGCCCTCGCTACCCTGAGCTTGCATCAGGACTCGCCTCCTGTTGCCGTGGCCCGGACGTTCACGCGTCGCGGGCCTATTTCGTGTACCTCCCGATTATAGACGACTGGCGCACAAACTGGCGCGCAGCGCCTTATCGAGTTTCTGCCTCGTTCTCGGCCACGGAGCCAAAGATGGCTATTTGCAGGGACGGAGCGGCGCCGGAGTCGAACCGACCTAGCCGTGGGCTACACGACCGTACGGGTTTTGAAGACCCGCTGGGCCACCGGGCCCAGCCGCTCCGGCCCGAGCGTACCGAGCTAGCGCCGAGCTACCTGTCGCCTTCGAGGTACTGCGTGTCCCAGCCGGCCGGCGCGTACGCCTGACCGGGCGCAGCGGCTCCGACCGCGAGGACGAGCGTCCCGTCGGCCTTCGCCGTGGCCGACCGCGTCGCCGCCGGCTCGTTCACCCAGACGCAGGTTCCGGCCGGGGCGTCGATCTCGTCGCCGTCGACGACGAACGTGCAATGGCCGGTAGCGACGTAGAAGAGCTCCGGCGCGCCGCTTGCGGACTCGTCGTGCTCCGGGACCGCGCCCTCGCCGGCGTTGCGGCGGTACGCATTCATGCCGAAGGTCTCGATGCCGAAGTGGTGGCGGATCGGGATCCAGTGCGGCCACTGGTTCGATGCGATCTCGTCGATGTGTGCTGTCTCGTAGCTAGCCATGAAGCGACCCTATTCCTCCTCGAGCTGTGACAACAAGGTCTCCGGGGGGAGGTCGGCGAGCGAGTCGAGGACGATGTCGGCGCCCGCCTCGTGCAGGCCCAGCCCCCGCGTCACCTCGTTCGGGACGGCGACGCAGAAGACGCCCCCCGCCTTCGCAGCCAGGACGCCGTTCGGGGAGTCCTCGAACGCGACCGCCTCGCCAGCGTCGACCTCGAGCAGCCCGAGCGCCTCGAGGTACAGCACCGGAGCCGGCTTCGCACGTGTGCGATCGCCGTCCGCGGTGCAGATCGCATCCCAGCCGATCGTCTCCTCGAGCCGCTCGAGGTGCATGTCGACCCAGCGGCGGCTGGAGCTGGACACGATCGCCCTCTTCAGGTCGTGCTGCCGGGCGGCGGCGAAGTACTCGGCAATGCCCGGTCGCAGCTCCTCCGCTTCGATGAGCGCGATCTCGTGTGCGTAGCGTCGCTCGTGCAGCGCGTCCCAGTCGAGCGGCTCGCCGACGAGCTCCTCGAGGTGCTCTCCGGGGCTCCACGGTGCGTGCGTGGTGCCAACGAGGGTGGCCCAGAGGTCGGCCGGCAGCTCGTGGCCGTGGTCGCGGTAGAGCAGCTCCCAGCCCGCCCGCGACGCGAGCTCGGTGTCGAGGATGAGGCCGTCGAAGTCGAACAGAAAGGCGCGAACCCGCACGGGCGGTCAGAGTACGCGCGTGGCGATCCTGGGCGTCGACGTCGGAGGGACGTTCACCGACGCCGTGCTCGTCGACGACGGGCGAATCCGGACGGCGAAGGTGCCGACCGCGATGCGCCAGGAGGAGTCGGTGCTCGCCGCGGCCCGCGCGGTCGGGGCCGGGGACGGTGTGGCGCGGTTCGCGCACGGGACGACCGTGGCGACGAACGCGCTGCTCGAGCGGCGCGGCGCGCGCACCGCCTACGTGGGGAACGCCGGCTTCGAGCACCTCCTCCACCTGCGCCGCCAGACGCGGGCCCACCTCTATCGCCTCTGCGCGCAGCATCCGGAGCCGCTCGTGCCGCTCGAGCGGTGTCACGGCGTTCGCGGCCGGCTCGGGCCCGAAGGGGAGCTAGAGGCGCTCGACCTCGACACGCTTCCGGACCTCGGTGACGCCGAGGCAGCAGCCGTCTGCCTGCTGTTCGCGTTCCGCGACCCCGCCCACGAGCAGGCTGTCGTGGAGGAGCTGCGGCGGCGCCATCCCGGCGTTCACGTGGTCGCCTCGAGCGAGCTCGCGCCCGAGTTCCGAGAGTACGAGCGCGCCTCGACGACCACCGCCGACGCGTATCTCGCGCCCGTCGCGGGCCGATACCTGCACGCGCTCGCGGCAGCTGCTGGCGATGCTGGGCTGCCGGATCCGGTCGTGATGCTCTCATCCGGCGGCGTCGTGCCCGCGGAGGAGGCAGCCGAGCATCCGGCGCGCCTGCTCGTCTCGGGTCCAGCGGGCGGAGTAGTGGGCGCAAGCCTGCTGGTGCGCCGAGCGGGCTTCGAGCACGCGATCGCCTTCGACATGGGCGGCACGTCCACAGATGTCTGCCTGCTTCCGGGCGGCCGGGCGGCGCGCGTGTCCGAGCGCGAGGTGGGGGGCCTGCCGATCCGGTTGTCGTCGGTGGACGTCCACACGGTCGGTGCAGGTGGAGGCTCGCTCGTGTGGCGCGACCCGGGCGGCGCACTGCGGGTCGGGCCGGAGTCGGCCGGGGCAAATCCCGGGCCGGCCTGCTATGGCCGCGGCGGTGGTGCGACCGTGACCGACGCGAACCTCCTCCTCTGCCGGTTGCCCGAGGAGCTGCCCGGCGGGCTCGTGCTCGACCGCGACGCAGCGGCGGCGGCGCTCGAAGGAATCGACCCGGCCTCCGTAGTCGAGGTCGTCAACGCCGAGATGCTGCGGGCGCTGCGTGTCGTCTCGGTTGAGCGGGGGCACGACCCACGTGAGTTCGCGCTCGTCGCCTACGGCGGCGCTGGCCCGTTGCACGCATGCGCGCTCGCGGAGGAGCTCGGCATGGAGGCCGTGCTCGTGCCGCTCGCGGCCGGAGTCCTCTCGGCGCTCGGGCTCGCAGCGGGCGACGAGCGTCGCGACCGCGTCGCCTCTTATGTCCGTCCCCTCGGCGAGGTGGGCGAGCTGCCGAATGACGGTGAGGCAGATCTGCGTTACCGCGGCCAGTCGTTCGAGCTGACCGTGCCGCTCGGGAGCGGCCTCGAAGAGCGCTTCCACCGAGCGCACGAGGAGCGGTACGGGTACGCCGACCGCGCGCGGGAGGTCGAGCTGGTCGCCGTCCGCACGGCCGAGGTTGTTCCCGGTCCGGAGCCGGAGCTGCCGGGCGGCGAACCACAGCGCGTACCCGGCCCGGACCTCGTCGAATTGGATGGCTCGACGTTGTGGGTTCCCCCCGGGTGGGTGGGGGTTAGGGATGGTTCCAGCTGGGTCGTGACCCGTGAGTGACGGAATCGCATCGATTCAGCTCCAAGTGATCGGCGCGTCGCTGCGATCGATCGCCGAGGAGATGGGCGCTGTCCTGATCCGCTCCTCGTTCTCTGCGAACATCAAAGAGCGGCGTGACTGTTCGACCGCGCTGTTCGACGAGCGCGGCCGGATGATCGCGCAGGCGGAGCACATTCCCGTCCACCTCGGCGCGATGCCCGACGCGGTCGCGGCCGTGATGCGGCTGAGCCTCGAGCCGGGCCAGGTCGCGATTCTCAACGACCCGTACACGGGGGGCACCCACCTGCCCGACGTGACGCTCGTCTCGCGCACCGTACTCGGCTTCGCGGTCTCCCGCGCCCACCATGCCGACGTCGGCGGGATCGAGCCGGCGAGCCTGCCCGCGTTCTCGCGAACCCTCGAGGAGGAGGGCGTGATCCTGCCGCCGCAGCTCCTCACCGACGAGGTGCTCGAGCAGTTCGTCGCAGCAACGCGGCAGCCCGAGGAGCGGCGCGGCGACCTCCGTGCCCAGCTCGCCTCGCACCGGCTCGCCGAGACGCGACTCGAGGAGCTCTGCGAGCGCCGCGGTCGCGATCGCGTGGCTGCCGCGATGGACGAGCTCTACGCTTACTCCGAGCGGATGGTGCGCGCGGCGATTGTGCTCCTCCCGGACGGTCGCGGCGAGGCCGAGGACGTCGTTGAGGCCGTCGACGGAGACGTGCCGATCCGCTGCACGGTCGAGATCAAGGGGGATGAGATCCGGATCGACTTCTCGGGGACAGCGCCGCAATACGCCGGCAACCTCAACTGTCCGCTCGCGGTGACGAAGTCCGCCTGCTACTTCGTCGTCCGCTGCCTCACCGAGCCGGACCTGCCCGCTTCGGGCGGCGCCTTCGCTCCCGTCACGGTGACCGCGCCGGAGGGCTGCCTCGTCAATGCACG
>DASSLB010000199.1:0-6261 GCA_035689945.1 Gaiellaceae bacterium
GTCCTCTGCCCCGATCTCGACGTGCACGAGCTTGCCTGCCATCGCTCCTCCTCGTCTGCGGGATAATCGGGCCCTCGCCAGCGACTGGGAGGGAACCGTGTACCGGATCGTCATTCTCTACGAAGAGGCGCCCGACCCCGAGGGGTATGCGGATCACGTCGAACGCTTCTGCCAACCGCCGGAGGGCGGCGCCTTCCGGCACGGCCGCGTCACGGGTGCGGCGGTGGGAGACGCGCATGCGTACTACGCCGAGTTCGAGTTCGCCGACAAGCAGGCGCGAGACGAATTCGCGCGCAGTGAGCAGTTCGCGGCCGCCGGCGGCGACGTGATGGAGCGCGGCTGGAAGTTGTCGACCGTCGAGTTCGCCGAGCTGTCCTAGTCATGGCCGAGGTCGAGGTCGGGCGCGAAGGCGACGTCCAGACGATCACGCTCAACCGCCCGGACAAGCTCAACGCGTTCACGCGCGGCCTGCACGAGGAGTTGCAGGCGGCCCTCGAGGAGGCTCGCCACCCGGCGGTGCGGGCCGTCGTGATCACCGGCGCCGGCCGCGGCTTCTCGGCTGGCCAGGACCTCGGTGCGTTCGGCGAGGCGGGCGACGTCGCCGCGATGCTGCGCGCGACCTATCACGTCAACGTCCTCGCGATTCGCTCCCTCGAGAAACCCGTCATTGCGGCGGTGAACGGCGTCTGCGCGGGGGCCGGCCTCTCGCTCGCCTGCGCATGCGACATTCGGCTCGCGTCCGACGCGGCGTTCTTCGTTCCCGGGTTCGTCGGGATCGGACTTGTCCCCGACTCCGGAGGGACGTTCTTCCTGCAGCGCCTGCTCGGGACTGCGCGCGCGTTCGAGTGGATGACGTCGAACCGGCGGCTGACCGCGGCAGAGGCACACGCGTGGGGACTCGTCTCCGAGGTGGTCGAGGCGGAGTCGTTCTCAGCGCGGGTGGCGGGGCGTGCCGCCGAGCTCGCGGCCGCGCCGACGCGAGCGATCGCGTTGACGAAGCGGCTCTACGACGAGTCGGCAACCGCGACGCTCGAGGAGCAGCTCGAGCGGGAGGCGAAGGCACAGGCCGAAGCGGCGCAGACGAACGACTTCCGCGAGGGAGTCGCCGCGTTCGCCGAGAAGCGGGAGGCGCGCTTCAGCGGGAGCTGAGCAGGCCGAGGACCTCGCCGTCTTCCGGCCAGCGCCCCTCCGCCTGCTTCGAGAAGACGATCTCACCGTCAGCGACGACGTCGTACTGCGACTTCCTGCCCTCGCGAATCGAAGCGTTGAAGCCTTTGTCGTTCAGCTCGGCCGCGAGACTCGCGGCCCGTTCGTCGTAGCCGCTTCAGACGGGGCAGTACAGGATCTCGACCGCCACGCTCAGATCGTACGCACGGGGCGTGTGCCTGCGCGCGAACGTGCCTACACTGCCGGCGGGGTGTCGATGCGCATCGTTGGAGCGGGGGCAGTTGCGGCTGCCGCGTTGATTGTGGCCGGTGCCGTCCTGGCGGGAAACCCGACCAAGGAAACGATCGCGCGCACCGCAGCCGGAAATGCGCAGGCGAAGGCGGAAGTCGTGCGGCGGGCCGATCTGGGTCCCGGGTGGAAGGGCGGGTTCAAGAAGCCTGACCTGTCGTCGTCGATGCCGTGCACGAGCTATAAGCCGAAGCAGTCCGACCTCGTCCTGATCGGCGTCGCCGAGACGACGTTCTCCAAGCCACCCTTCGCGGTCGACAGCGAGGCGCAGGTGCTGCGGACGACGTCGATGGTGAGGCGCGACTGGCAGCGGACGATCCTGGATCCGCGGGTGATCCCGTGCCTGCGCCAGGGCTTCACGACGGCTCTCGGCTCGAGCTCCAAACTCGTCTCGTTCCGGCGTGTCGCCTTCCCTCGAACGGCGCCGCTCACGCGCGCGTTTCGCGCCGTGTTCAGCGTCAAGACGCAGATCGGCCCGGTGCCGGTCGAGATCGACTTCGTCGCGATGGGAAGCGGGCGAAACGAGCTCTCCCTCACGCTCAGCGGCCCGGTAGCCGCGAAGGCTGAGCTCCACGCCACCGAGGTGCGGCTGGGTCGCCTGCTTGCGAGCCGTGCTCACCCCCTGAGCCACGCCTGAGCTACTATCCGCGGCGTTCAGAGTGGGTTCGCGGCTGGATAGCCCAACTTCTGAGAACAGATTTCGACTGGTCAGGCGAGAGGACGCTGGCTCAAGCGAGCCTTGTCGGTTGGCACACAGCGGCAGCCGTTGTTGCGCTGGGTCGTCTCGGTTGCTTCCGTTTCGGTTCGGTGTCACGATCGGGTGAGCGAGAGCGGAGGGAGTCGGAGCGATGAATGGCAGCCGCATGGACGTCGTCGTCGCCGGCGCGGGTGTCGCTGGTCTCGAAACGGCACTCGCACTGAATGCGATCGCGCCCCAACATGTGGCCGTAGAGCTGATTGCGCCGGAGTGGGATTTCACCTATCGGCCACTCTCAGTCGCCGAGCCGTTCGGTATTGGACACGTGCATCGCGTCCCGGTCGAAGATCTGGTGGATGCTGCGGGTGCGCGGTTTCGCCGTGGCGCGCTCGTCGGCGTCGATGCCGCGCGAAGGCGCGTCATCCTGGACGACGGGGACGGACGAGCCTATGACTCACTCGTGCTTGCGCTCGGCGCGCAGGCGCGCGAGGCTGTTCCGGGAGCGGTCACATTCCGCGGCACCGACCACGAGCGCGAGTTCGTGCGATTGCTAGAACGCGCGTCGTCGGGACGGTTGAGACGGCTCGTGTTTGCGGTTCCGGCGGCGGTGACCTGGCCGTTTCCGCTGTACGAGCTTGCCCTCCTGACGGCGGCTCACCTCGATGCTCACGGGAACGGTGAAGCGGAGTTGGTGCTCGTGACGCCCGAGGCTCGGCCGCTGGCTTTGTTCGGCCCTGCCGCGAGTGCCGCGATCGAGAAGCTCCTCGCGGACGCTCGCGTCCGGATCGAAACGGCGTCCGTCCCCCAGGCTTGGGAGGGTGGAACGCTCCGGCTTGCCGGACGCGAAGCGATTCCGGCAGACGCCGTCGTCGCCCTGCCGAGACTCGAAGTTCCCTCACTCATCGGCGTACCCCAGGGCGCCGACGGCTTCGTCGAAACCGATGAGTTCGGCCGCGTTCGCGGACTCGAAGCCGTGTACGCGGCCGGTGACCTCGTCCGGCTGCCCGTCAAGCAGGGCGGAATCGCCTCTCAACAGGCCGACGCTGTGGCGAGCACGATCGCTGCCGTCGCCGGCGCGACGGACCAGCCCGAGCCTTTTCACCCAGTGCTGCGTGGCCTGCTCCTCACCGGCTTCGCGCAAGGCTTCCTACGCGCCGAACGCGGGACCTCGCTTGTCGATCCACACCCCCTCTGGTGGCCGCCGGCGAAGATCGTAGGGCGCTACCTGAGTCCGTTCCTTGCCAGGCAGCTCGGGCTCGAGACGATAGAGAAGCCGCCCGCCGAAGGCGTGGCGGTTGAGATTACCTTGGAGACGCGGGACCGCGCCACTTGGTCGCCGGTCTGAACGACGCGATCGCGGCGGCGCCGCCTCCACTCGAGGATGGCAACTCCTAAGAACTGCCCGTCACCGTTCAACGGCCGCGCAGTGAGCGGTGCTGATGCGGTCGCGCAGGTCGACCAGCGCCAACAGCGCCTGCACGATCCCAACATCAGGAACTGGGCTCTCACCGGAAAGCCGCACACCTCAAGGCTCCCTTACTGCGCCTCTAATAGGGCTTGAGCTGATCGCTCGCGTGCGGCGGCCGCTGCGGCGGGTCTCTCGACTTCGACGGCGTTCCGTCTTTGCTTTGCGATTCGCACTAGGCGACTTGCCTGCGCAAGAGTCTCGTCTGGAGGACGCGATTCATCGAGCCGGGCGGCGCCGACCGAGCAGGTGAGGGCGAGCGAGTGGCCTGCGATTAGGAAAGGCTGGTCGGCGACCATCGCGCGGAGCCGTTCTGCGAACGCGGCGAGTTCGCTCTGGTCGCGCCCGAGGACAACGAACTCCTCGCCGCCCCACCGAAAGACTGCGTCGCTGGCTCGTAGTCTTTCGCGCAGCCGTTGATACAGGCTGACGAGCAGTTGGTCACCCGTCGCGTAGCCGTAGGTGTTGTTGACATTCCGGAACAGATCGAGGTCGAGGAAGCAGAGGCTGCCAGGTCGCCCGCTCCGCGTTACTCGAGCGTGTTCGGCAGCAAGGGTCTCCGTGAGTGCGTAGCGGTTGGGGGCGTGCGTCAGGGCATCGAGCCGCGCACGGGTGCGTTCCTCGGCCAAGCTCTGCTCGAGACGGAGCCGGACACGGTTGCCGAGCCAGACGGCCAGCAGCAGACCCGCGGCGAGCGCCAAGGCGAGAGAGGGTGCCAGCTGGTAGGAAAAGAGGAAGGCAGCGAGCGGGGCCAAGGGCAGCACGCGAGCGAGAAGCTGTGTGCGCCACGAGGCCGCGATCTGCGGCCACAGCTTGGGCGTCGGCCGATCGAGGGCGACGATGAGGATGCTCATCCAGTTGACCCCCATCCCGGTCGCGAGCCCGAGCGCTGCGAGCGCGAGCGTCCCCGTATCGCCGCGCAAGACGATCTGCTGACCCACCAGGCCGATACAGAACCCTTCGAGCGCATCGGCCCCACCCCAGGCGAACCGCCTCCGTAACCCATCCTGGATGTTGAGCGACTCCATCGCCGCCCCGGCGCAAGCGCCCACCAGCGGGCCGCCGATCAGCGCAGCTGCGGCCAGGAATCCGTCCGCCGGGGAGGTCTCGATCCGCGGCGAGACAACAAAGCTGATTTGGCTCGACACGGCCGTGAGGGCGATCAACAAGACAACCGCGGGCAAAGACGTCGTAAGCGTCGCCCCGTGCAACCGAAGCCACAAGGCAAGTACGAGCACAGCCGCAGTCGGAAAACCAAATGCGACCAGGAGCCCCCGCCCCCGTAATGCCGCAGGCATACCCAGATTCAAGTAGCCAGACGAGACTTCAACATCCCCCAGAAGAGGACTCAAGCACTGCCTCAAGAGAGGGACTCGACAGCGTGCGGCGCCGCGCTCAGGGGTGAATCGCGAACGCTGGCCCAGGGCAATGTCCAGCCGCCGAGGTGCAGGCCGTAGAACGTTCGAGGAGAGGCAAAGCCAAGAGCGCCTGACTCAGCCGTGTGTGCTCGAAGTCCGCGATTGCGCTATCGCCGAGTGCGAGCGCGCTAACTACTACTAGATCGTCTTGAACTGCTCGAACGGCTGGCGACAGCTCTCGCAGTAGCGCAGCGAGCGGCACGGCGTTGGGCCGAAGATGTTCTCGAGCTTCGTCTCCGTGGAGCCGCAGTAGGGACAGCGGAAGACGTTCGCTTGGAGCTGGACGAGCTTCGGTGCGGACGCCTCGCGCGGCGCCGGAGGGGCGAAGCCCGCGGCCCGCAGCTTCTCGCGGCCGGCGGGCGTGATCCGGTCGGTCGACCATGAGTCGTCGGAGATGACCTTCACGTCGGGCGTTGCTCCGAGCTCGCTCACCTTCTCCTCCATCGCGCGCTTCATCACCTCGAGCGCGGGACAGCCGAGGAAGGTGGGCGTGAACTCGATGTGGACTTGGCCGTTCGAGACATCGACCGAGCGGATGACTCCGAGGTCGACGAGTGAGATGACCGGGATCTCGGGATCGGGAATCTCGTCGAGCGCGTCCCAGACCTGGGCCTCGGCTACCACTGCGCTCCCGCCGGAGCTGAGCGCCGCACCTCCGTCATCTCCTCCCACAGCGGCCCGAGCTCGTCGGTGTGCGTGCCGCGCTCGACCGCCTCGACCTCGGCGAGGCCGACCTGGGACACGAGCTCGCCGCGCAGCTCCGCGGGCAGGACGCCGAGCGCGTACGGCCACACCTCTTCGACGGCTGCCTTGAAACGCGGCTCGTCGCGCAGGCGGTCGTGCCACATCTCGGCGTGCATGCGGTGGTACGCCTCCTCGCGGTCGATCTTTGCCGCCAGGCCCGCGACCGCCGGGTCGGAGTCGTCCTTGAGCCCCGTGATCCTGATCTCGTCGGCGAGTTCGTATAGCCAGCGGCGCGCGATCGTGTGCGCCCACTCGAGCAGGTGGAGCTCGACGAGCGGCGAGCAGCGGTACTCCTCCAGCTTGCGGTCGAACGCGAGCGCGTCAGCGTCACCATCCGGGCCGACGAGCAGCTCGTAGACGGCACGCGCGTGCCCGATCTCGTTCTGCGCGATCGAGGAGAAGGCGACGTCTTCCTCGAGCATCGGGGCGATCCCGGTCCACTCGGAGTCGCGCCAACCGAGGACGAGCTCGTCGTCAGCCAG
>DASSLB010000200.1:0-5529 GCA_035689945.1 Gaiellaceae bacterium
TGGCTCCTCGCCGCCGAGCTGCTCGATCCGTGCGTCGATCAGGCCGACGAGGTTCTGCAGCGGAGCGTTGAGCAAGCCCGCGAGCGACGTGAGCGGGGCGACGATCGCGCCGAGCACCTGGCCGCGCAGCACGTCCTCAGGCGGCAGCTTCGCGAGGCTCTCGACCTCGGCCGCCGTCATCGCGCGGCCCTGCATGATGCCGCCGCGGATCTCGAGCACGTTCGTCTCGCGCGCCGAGTCGGCCAGCGCCTTCGCCGCCGCCACCATATCGCCGTCGGTCTCGAGGAAGGCAATCGCGCTCGGGCCGTCGAGGAGCGCGAGCAACGCGTCGGCGCCGGCAGCCTCGGCCGCGCGGCGGGTCAGCGTGTTCTTGACGACCGTGAACCGCGCGCCGCTCTCGATCAGCCGCGTGCGCAGCGCGTCGATCTGCGGCATCGTCAGCCCGCGGTAGTCGGCAACGAGGAGCGTGTCAGCAGCCTTGAGGCGCTGGGTCAGCTCGTCGACAACTTGTTCTTTCTGCTCTCTCTTCATCTCACCTCGACTGGTCTTCTGCCCTCACAGAGGACTGCCAGTGGTCTTCGGCGGGTCAGTGGCTAGGCCGGAACTGTAGCGTCCTGGAGCGGCTGCTCGTCCAGCTCCTCGACGATCCCTCTCGTCCGGGCGGGATCGACGTGGATGCCGGGGCCCATCGTGCTCGTGAGCGTGATCTGCCGGATGTAGCGGCCCTTGGCGGCCGACGGCTTCGCGCGCACGATCTCGTCGAGGACGGTGGCGTAATTCTCCACGAGCGCCCTCTCGTCGAAGCTCTTCTTGCCGATCACGACGTGGACGTTCGCGCCGCGGTCGGTCCGATACTCGAGCTTGCCGGCCTTCGCCTCGGACACGGCCTTGCCGACGTCCATCGTCACCGTGCCGGTCTTCGGATTCGGCATCAGCCCGCGCGGGCCGAGGATGCGGCCCAGCCGGCCGACGTTGCCCATCTGGTCCGGCGTCGCGATCGCGACGTCGAACTCCGTGAAGCCTTCCTCGATCCGCTTGGCGAGGTCGGCAGAACCGACGACGTCGGCGCCGGCCTGCTCAGCCTCGCGGGCCTTGTCGCCCTCGGCGAACACGGCGATCCGCACGTCCCTGCCGCTCCCGTGCGGAAGCATGAGCGTGCCGCGCAGCTGCTCGTCGGCGTGACGGACGTTGAGGCCGAGCCGGAAATGCAGCTCCACCGTCTCGTCGAACTTCGTCGCGCCCATCGCCTTGAGCAGACGGACGGCCTCGACCGGCGAGTAGACCTGCTCCCGCTCGAAGCTTGCGCGAGCGTCGCGATATCGCTTTCCGTGCTGAGCCATTACCAGTCCACCTCCACTCCCATGCTCCGCGCAGTGCCGGCGATGATCTTGGCCGCCTGGTCGATGTCTCGCGCGTTGAGGTCGGGCATCTTCGTCTCCGCGATCCGGTTGACCTGCTCGCGCGAGAGGCGGCCCACCTTCAGCCGGTTCGGCTCGCCGGAGCCCTTGTCGAGCCGCAGCGCCTCCTTGATCAGGACGGCAGCCGGCGGCGTCTTCGTGATGAACGTGAACGAGCGATCCTCGAAGACCGTGATCTCGACCGGGATGATGCGGCCATTCTGGTCGGCCGTCTGGGCGTTGAACGCCTTGCAGAACTCCATGATGTTGACGCCGTGCTGGCCGAGCGCAGGGCCGACCGGCGGGGCCGGGTTCGCCTGGCCGCCGGGGATCTGGAGCTTGATCAGGGTGAGAACTTTCTTCGCCATCTAGGGTTCCTCAGTCCAGTTTCTTCACGTTGTCGAAACCAACCTCGACCGGCACCTGTCGCTCGAAGATGTTGACCATCACCTGGAGCTTCTGGGCATCGGGGTTGACGTCGGTGATCTCGCCGTCGAAGTCCGCGAGCGGGCCCGAGGTGATCTTGACCGACTCCCCGAGCTGGAACTCGACCTGAGCGCGCGCCTGCAGCGCCGTGGCGGCGCCGGTGTGGAGGATCCGATCGACCTCAGGCTGGGAGAGCGGCACCGGAGTCGCGCCTGCGCCAACGAAGCCCGTCACGCCCGGCGTGTTCTTCACGACCGTCCAGGCGTCGTCGTTCAGATCCATGTTCACGAGCACGTAGCCCGGGAGCGTGCGCTTCTCGGCCTGCACCTTCTGGCCGTCCTTCGTCTCGATCACCTGCTCGGTGGGGACGACGACCCGCCGGAAGCGGGCGCGCTGGTTCATCGACTCGATCCGGTGCTCGAGGTTGGCCTTCACCTTGTTCTCGTGCCCGGAGTAGGTGTTGATCACGTACCAGCGAAACATTGCGGTCTCTCTCAGCTCCCCTTCTCGGCTAGCGCAGCAGGATGTGCTTGACGACGTAGCTCCACAGCTGGTCGTTTCCATACAGGTAGACGCCGACGATGAGGCAGGCGATGATCACGACGGCGGTGCCGCTGATCACCTGCTGCTGGTTGGGCCACTCGACCTTCTTCAGCTCGGCGGCCGACTCCTGTAAGAAGCGAATGCCCGGTACGCCGGGCCGGACATCGTCGCGGCGCTCGGCGCGCGATTCGGCCGGCTGCCTCGGCGGCTCCTCCTCGGTGGTCGGGCGCGGCCGGACTGCAGGGCGTAGCGGCGGGGTGCCCGCCGCCTGGGCGCGCCGCTGCCGGCGCTGCTGCCGGGTCGAACGGGCCATGACTACCTCGTCTCCCGGTGCAGCGTGTGGCTACCGCACCAGCGGCAGTACTTGCGGAACTCGACGCGGTCGGGCGAGTTTCGCTTCGACTTCTGCGTCTGGTAGTTCCGCCGCCTGCACTCGGTACAGACGAGCGTGATTGCGACTCTGACTCCGGTTGCCATTTCTGTTCTCGATCCGAGGGACGAACGCGCTGAAGTAGCGCCGGGTGGGCTCGAACCACCGACCTCTGCATTATGAGTGCAGCGCTCTAACCAGCTGAGCTACGGCGCCTCGCGCCGCAGCAGTGTAGCGGCTCCCACGACGAGCGCCACCACCGCGCCGGCCCGGATTGCGCGGCGGCCGACCGAAGGCTTGGGACGCACCTCGTAGTACAGACGCTCGGGTCGCGGCCCGGAGGGACCGGACTCCCCGTGCTCGCGCGCGAGCTGCAGCACCTGCGCGACATGCAGTGCGCGCCGCCCCGTCTCCCCCTGCTCGATCTGCGTCTTGCACGAGAAGCCGTCGGCGACGACGATCGTCTCGGAGTCGAGGTCGCGCACCTTCGGCAGCAGGCCCTGCTCGCCGCACTGCATCGAGACGTCGTAGTGGCCTTCCTCGAAGCCCCACGAGCCGGCCAGGCCGCAGCAGCCGGCGTTCAGCGTGTCGACTTCGACACCCATCTTCTTGAGCAGCTCGACCTCGGGATCGATCCCGCCGGTCGCCTTGTGATGGCAGTGACCCCAGACGAACGCCTTGCGCTCGAGCCGCGGCGGCTCGACGTCGAACTTCTCGAAGAACTCGGCGAAGTGGTACGTGCTCTGCGCGAGCCGCTTCCCGTCGTCGTCGTGCGGCAGGAGCTTCCCCAGCTCGTCCTTGAACACGGCTACGCAGCTCGGCTCTAGCCCGACGATCGGGATCCCCTCGCGGTACCACTCGCGCAGCTGGTCGACGCTGCGGTGGAGGTAGCGCTCGGCGAGGTCGAGGAAGCCGTAGTCGTAGAGCGGCCGCCCGCAGCAGACATGTCCCTCGGGCATGACGACCTGCCACCCCGCAGCCTCGAGCGCCTCGACCGCGGCGACGCCGACGTCGGTGTGCATGTGGTTGTTGAAGGTGTCCGGGAAGAGGACGACCTTCCGCCCGTTCGGGTTCGTCGTCCCCCCACGCTGGCGGAACCACTGCTGAAGCGTGAGCGGCGCGAACTTCGGCACCGTGCGCTCCTGCGTCATCCCGGCTGCGAGCTTGAACGCCTGCGCAAGGGGCGGCGTGTGCGTCACGAAGTTGACGAGGCCGGGAGCGCGCGAGGCGACCCGTGCGACCTGGTCGATCAGCCCGAACGCGTACGCGTGCCTCGGCCGCAGGCGGTGCTTCCAGCGGTGGTGGAGGAACTCAGCCTTGTAGGTCGGCATGTCGACGTTCACCGGGCAGTCGTTCGTGCACCCCTTGCACGCGAGGCAGAGGTCGAGCGCCTCCATCACCTCGTCGGACTGCCAGCCGTCCGTGATGACCTCCCCCTCGAGCATCTCGAACAGAAGGCGCGTTCGCCCGCGCGTGGAGTGCATCTCCTCGCGCGTGGCCATGAACGACGGACACATGACGTCGACCCCGCCCGGCGTGCGGCACTTGCCGACGCCGACACAGCGCACCGTCGCGTGCGCGAAGTCGCCCTTGTCCTCCGGATAGCCGAACTTCACCTTCGGCCGCCACGGCTCGTAGTCGGCGCCAAGACGGAGGTTCTCGTCGACGCGGAACGGCCGGACGACCTTGCCCGGGTTCATCTTCCAGTCGGGATCCCAGATCGACTTGAACTCCTCGAAGGCGCGGATCAGATCGTCGCCGAACATCTTCGGCAGCAGCTCGGCCTTCGACTGCCCGTCGCCGTGCTCGCCGGAGATCGAGCCGCCGAGCTCGATCACGAGGTCGCTCGCGTCCTCAAGCCAGCTGCGGAACTTCTGGATGCCCGGCTTCGTGACGAGGTCGAAGTTCCAGCGTGCGTGCACGCAGCCCTGGCCGTAATGGCCGTAGAGGGAGCTCTCGTAGCCGTACTTGTCGGCGAGCTTCGACAGGCGGCGCAGGTATTCGCCGAGGCGCTCGGGCGGAACGGCGGAGTCCTCCCAGCCCTCGTACGTGTCCGCCTTGCCCGGGATGAAGGCGGTAGCGCCGAGCCCCGCCTCGCGCACCTCCCAGATGTGCTGCTCGCCGTCCGGGTCGTCGTACAGCTTCATCCCCGACGGGGGCTGCCCGTCCTTCTCGAGATCGGCCATGAGCGCTCGTGCCTTCGCGTCGGACTCGTCCTTCGTCTCGCCCCCGAACTCGACGAGGAGCCAGCCGCGACCGTCCGGGAGCATCGACACCTCGTGCTGGTGGATGCCGAGCAGCGTCATGTCGTCGATCAGCGTGTCGTCCATTCCCTCGATCGAGATGGGCTGGTGGTCGCGCGCGATCGTCACGTGGTCGGCGGTGCGGAACTTGTCGGGATAGCCCACGACGAGAAGCGAGACGCAGCGCGGCTTCGGGATCAGCTCGAGCGTCGCCTCGAGGACGGTCACGCAGGTCGATTCGGTGCCGACGAGGGAGCGGGCGACCTCGAACCCTTTCTCGGGGAGGAGCTCGTCGAGGTTGTAGCCCGAGACGCGCCGCGGGATCTGCGGGTAGCGCGCGCGGATCTCGTCCGCGTTCGCGTCGGCCAGCGCGCGCAGCCGATTGGCGATCGCATCCGGAACCCCTACTCCGCCCGGGCCGATCCGCAGCCGTTCGCCGCGATAGGTGAGCACCTCGAGCTCGACGAGGTTGTCCGCGATGCGCGGCCCCGGCCCGTGGAACTCCGACTGCACCGAGTGCCGCCCGCAGGAGTTGTTGCCGAGCATCCCG
>DASSLB010000201.1:0-8065 GCA_035689945.1 Gaiellaceae bacterium
GACGAGATGCGCTCCGAGTAACACCGGCGGGGCGCCCCGCAAACGTAGGGAAACACCCGATTCCTTCGCGGGCAGCGCGCCGTAGCGTCAGAGCATGTCCGTGGCTGACCTCGGTACTGACGTCAGAGCCGGGAGCGGCGCCGAGCTCGGAGACGCCCAGGTGGCTCGCGCGCGCGGCTACTGGGAGCTTGTTTGGATCCGCTTCCGCCGCGACAAGATCGCGCTCCTCAGCTTCGGCGTCCTCGTGCTCCTGTTCGGCGGCGCGTTCGGCGGCGCTCCGCTCGCAGCCCACCTGCTCGGACACGGGCCGAACACCATCTTCGACTACGGCACCAACGCGACGACCTTCACGCCGGTCGGCCCGTGGACGCACATCTCCGCCGCGCAGCTCGGCGAGAACCCGAAACATTTCGGCCAGACGCTCCTGATCCTCGGCGCCGACGGCCAGCTCGGTCGCGACCTCTTCCTGCGCATCCTCTACGGCGCACAGGTCTCGCTCGAGGTCGGCGTCTTCGCGACCTTCGGCTCGGTCAGCGTTGGTGTGTGCATGGGTCTGTTGGCCGGCTACTTCCGCGGCTGGATCGACACGGTCATCTCGCGGCTGATCGAGATCGTGATGGTCTTCCCGTATCTCCTCTTCATCATCGCGCTCAAGATCGTCGCCGGTCCGGCGCTCAACGACATCACGCTCGGCTTTCTCCCGCGCGGCGTCTTCACACTTGCCCTGATCTTCTCGGCCTTCGGGTGGTTCTTTCCGGCTCGGATCATCCGCGGCGTCGTCTTCTCGCTGCGCGAGAAGGAGTTCGTGGAGGCGGCGCGGATGACGGGCGCGAGCGACTGGCGGATCATGCGCTCGCACCTGCTGCCGCATCTCGTGGCGCCGATCATCGTCTACTCGACCCTGCTCATCGCGACGAACATCCTGTCCGAAGCCGGTCTTTCATTCCTGGGGCTTGGGATCGATCTGCCCACACCGAGCTGGGGCAACCTTCTCGCCACGGCCCCCGATTACTACCGCACGCAGGTCTGGATCCTGATCTTCCCAGGCCTTGCCATCCTGATCACGACGATGGCCTTCAACCTGCTCGGCGACGGGTTGCGCGATGCGTTCGACCCGCGCTCGACCATTTAGCGACTCTCCCACGACAGCGATGTGCATCGCGCTTCTAACTCTGACGACGCGGAGGCGTCTCAACTAAACGCTGGTGTCTCTCACTCACCTCAAACGGGCCGCGCGTGAGGGCGTGCGGTGCGATGGAAGGAGTCATATGCGCAGGAAGCATGTGCTCTCCCTGCTCATGTTGAGCACGGGGATTGCGTTGCTGATTGCGGCGACCACGGTTGGTGTCGCCACATCGGCTACGCAGAAGGCGGGTCACACGACCGCGCTGCGTGGCGGCGTGCTGAAGGTGGCCCATTCAGGCGGCGGGTTCGACACGCTCGACCCGCAGATCGCGTACGTGGCGAACGACTGGGCCGCGCTGTACGCGACGCAGCGCCTGCTCCTGAACTTCCCGAACAAGGTCGGGAAGGCAGGCGCGGTCCTGCAGCCGGACGGCGCGAGTGCCATGCCCACCATCTCGAAGGATGGAAAGACCTACACGTTCCACATTCGGCCGGGCATGAAATTCAGTGACGGCTCGCCGGTGACGGCTCAGGCGTGGCAGCGGGCGTTCGAGCGAGACCTGAGCCCGCAGATGTACGTGCAGAACGGCTGCTTCCTCGCCATCGATCAGATGATCGTGGGTGGTACGAAGTTCGCCAACTGTGCGGGTACGAAGGGCGTCAAGACGTCGGCTCACATCTCCGGCATCAAGGCGAAGGGTCTCACCCTGACCTTCCACCTGACGAAGGCGAACCCGACGTTCCTGTCGATCCTCGGCATGCAGTGGTTCGGCGCGGTCAAGCCGAACATGAAGTACTCGGCCAACCCGAACGGCGTCCTGACGTACCCGTCGGCCGGCCCGTACTACATCAAGACGAACTCGCCGCAGCGCCTCGCGGTGTTCGTGCGCAACAAGTACTACAAGGGCTTCCAGGAGTCCAACCCGAACCAGATCGTGATCAACGAGAACAACGGCAGCGGTCAGGCGCAGGTGCTCCAGATCGAGAAGGGGCAGCTCGACCTCGACTTCGGCCAGGTTCCGTCCGATCAGGTCGCTTCGGTGTCCCAGAGGTACGGCGGCCCGAACAAGGGCCAGTTCCACGTCGGCCCGACGACCTGCGTCAGCTGGGCTTCGCTGAACACCCAGAGGGCGCCGACGAACAGCCCGGCCACCCGCAAGGCGCTCAGCTACGCGTTCAGCCGCGCCTCGGTCATCAAGCTGGGCGGGCCGTACTCCGGGATCGCGACCGGCCAGTTCCTCGTGCCGGGTATCCCCGGGTACAAGAAGCTGCACATCTACCCGAACTACCCGGACTTCGCGAAGGCGAAGCAGGTCGGTGCCGGCCATCTGAGCGGAACGCTCAACCTGTACTACCGGCCGTCGAGCACCTTCCAGTCGAACCTCGTGCAGTTCGAGCAGCGGCAGTTCGGTGCGCTCGGGTTCCAGACCAAGCTCCAGACGTCTGACCCGACCGGCTACTACCACGCGCTGCAGACCAAGAGCGTCGCTCTCGGTCCCGACGGCTACAACGTCGCCGGCGGCGGATGGTGCGCCGACTACCTCGACGGGTTCGACTACATGAACGTGAACCTCGACGGGAACACGATCGGCGACACCGGGAACGTGAACTACTTCTACTTCAACAGCAGCAAGTTCAACGCGGGTCTCGCTCACGCGGCATCGCTCTTCGGTGCGAAGCGTGCGGCGGCGTACCAGGCCCTCGACAAGACGCTGATGGAGAAGTACGTCCCGTTCATTCCGTACGAGATCTCGAACAACCGCTTCCTCACCTCGAAGCGGGTCAAGAACTACATCTACAGCGCGTACTTCAACTACCCGATCCTCCAGGCCCTCTCGGTCGGCTAGGTCGGTTAGCTAGGAATGCTGGAGGGGCGCTCTCGGGCGCCCCTCCAGCACACTCGATCTTGAACTTCGCAGGAGACCCCGAACAGAACTAGGATTCCTGAACCGTGGGTTATTTCATCATCCGTCGCCTCTTCTGGGCCGTCTTTCTCTTCCTGGTAGCGACGATCGTCACCTACATCATCTTCTTCGTGATCCCGACGAATCCCGCGGAGCTCGCGGCCGGCAAGGCGGCAAAGCCGGAGATCGTGGCGCACATCGCCCACAACCTCCATCTCGACCTGCCGATCTACCAGCAGTACTGGCTCTTCCTCTGGAACATGCTGCGGCACGCCTCACTCGGTCACTCGTTCCGCTTCGGCACCTCGGTGCGCTGGGTGGTCGCGCAGGATGCGCCGGTCACCGCGTCGCTCGTGTTCGGCGGAGCGTTCTTCTGGCTTCTACTCGCGATTCCGACCGGCATCATCTCGGCGCTTAAGCCGCGGTCGTTCCTCGACCGGACGACGATGGTGGTCGTCCTGATCGGCATCTCGGCGCCGGCGGTGTGGATCGGCCTGATCCTCGCCTACATCTTCGGCTTCAAGCTCGGCTGGACGCCGATCGCCGACTATTGCAACTTCTTCCCCAGCCACCAGACCGGGGTCTGCTCCGGTCCCTTGCGCTGGGCGTACCACCTGATCTTGCCCTGGATGACGTTCATGTTCCTCTTCGCGGCGGTGTACACCCGGTTCGTCCGCGCGAGCGTGATGGAGACCTCGTCCGAGGACTTCGTCCGCACTGCGCGTGCGAAGGGGGCGTCGCCGTCGCGCGTGCTCATCCAGCACGTGCTGCGCAACAGCCTGCTGCCGGTCGTGACGATGCTGGGCATGGACATCAGTCTCGGCCTCGGCGGCGCAGTCTTCACCGAGACGGTGTTCAACCTGCACGGTCTGGGCCAGGACCTGATCGGTTCGGCGCTCAACGACGATTTGCCGGTAGTGGTGGGTATCACCGTCTTCGCCACGCTGGCGGTGATCATCTTCAACTTCCTCGTCGACATCGTCTACGCGTTCCTCGATCCGCGGATCCGCCTCTCAACCTGACGTGGCGCTCCTCGAAGTCACAGATCTGACGACCCGCTTCCGGACCGACGACGGCATCGTCAAGGCCGTCACCGGGGTGAGCTTCACGCTCGACCGCGGGCAGACGCTCGGCGTCGTCGGCGAGTCGGGCTCGGGCAAGAGCGTCACCTTCCTCTCCGTGATGGGCCTGCTCGACCGGCGCCACGCAGAGATCACAGGCTCCGTCCTCTTCGACGGCCAGGAGATTCTCGGCGCGAGCGGCTCGCGTCTGCAGAAGATCCGCGGCCAGCGGATCGGGATGATCTTCCAGGACCCGATGACCTCGCTCAATCCGGTCAAGCGGATCGGCTGGCAGCTCGAAGAGGCCGTGATGTTGCACAACGACGTCACGCGTGCCGAGGCGCGGCGCCGCTCTGTCGAGGCGCTAGAGGAGGTCGAGATCCCGCGCTCCGATTCGAGGATCGACGACTATCCGCACCAGTTCTCCGGCGGCATGCGGCAGCGCGTGATGATCGCGATGGCGCTGATCAACAAGCCGGAAGTGATCATCGCCGACGAGCCGACGACCGCGCTCGACGTCACGACGCAGGCGCAGATCCTGCGTCTCATGAAGAAGCTGCAGGACGACCGCGGGGCCGCGATCGTGATGATCACGCATGATCTCGGCGTCGTCGCCGAGCTGTCGGACGAGGTGGTCGTCATGTACGGCGGCCGCGTGGTCGAGCAGGCGCAGGTCGACGACCTGTTCGCGAAGCCCGAGATGCCCTACTCGTGGGGACTGCTCGGGTCGCTGCCGCGCCCGAACGTCGTTACGGACCGGCTGGAGCAGATTCCGGGGCAGCCTCCGTCGCTCCTCCATCCTCCGCAGGGCTGCGCCTTCAACCCTCGCTGCCCGTACGTCTTCGACCGTTGCCGGACAGAGCTGCCCGAGCTACGCCCGTCGCCCACGGGGCCGGATCACCAGTTCCGCTGCCATCTCGGGGATGAGGACCGCACCCGTATCTGGACTGCGAAGAAGGCCAGCCTCGCGGCTACCACCGAAGGGAGCGCCGCTTGAGCGAGTTGCTCGTCGTAGAGGATCTGCAGAAGTACTTCCCCGTGACCCGCGGCCTGATCTTCCAGAAGGAGGTGGCCCAGGTGAAGGCGGTCGACGGCGTCAACTTCACGCTCGAGGCCGGCGAGACGCTGGGCGTCGTAGGAGAGTCGGGTTGCGGCAAGTCGACCATGGCGCGCTGCATCGCCCGCCTGCTCGAGCCGACGGGCGGCAAGATCATCTTCGACGGTCGCGACATCACGCACCTCGACCGCAACGAGATGCGGCCGGTTCGCCGCGACATGATGATGGTCTTCCAGGACCCCTACGCATCGCTGAACGCCCGCATGCGTGTCGGCGCGATCGTCGCCGAGCCGCTCGAGGTGCACGGGATCGGCACGGAGTCGGACCGCAAGAGGCGCGTCCAGGAGCTGCTCGAGATCGTCGGCCTGAACCCCGAGCACTACAACCGTTTCCCGCACGAGTTCTCCGGCGGACAGCGGCAGCGGATCGGGATCGCGCGGGCCCTCGCGATCAACCCGAAGCTGATCATCTGCGACGAGCCGGTCTCGGCGCTCGACGTCTCGGTGCAGGCGCAGATCCTGAACCTGCTCAAGGACCTGCAGCAGGACTTCCAGTTGACGTACGTCTTCATCGCGCACGACCTCAACGTCGTCCGCCACGTCTCGGACCGGGTCATGGTCATGTACCTCGGGAAGCCGGTCGAGACCGGAAACAAGCTCGAGCTCTACGACGACCCGAAGCATCCGTACACGGGGGCGCTGCTCTCGGCAGCACCGATTGCAGATCCGACGCTCGGCCGTGCGCGGAAGCAGATCGTCCTCACCGGCGACGTCCCGAGCCCGCTGAACCCGCCGGAGGCGTGCCGCTTCCATCCGCGTTGCCCGCGCTTCGTCGACGGCAAGTGCAACGTCGACGAACCGCTGCTGACGCCGGTTTCCGGTGCACAGGATCACGAGTTCGCCTGCCACTTCCCGCTCGAGCACTGGCCGATGGGCGAGGACGAGTTCCGCCGCCGGCCGTCGCTCGCCGAAACCACCGGCTAGCGGCAGACAGCCCGTGCTGCTTCAGCTCCGGGCCGCGCTCCCGCGCATACTTGCACTTCTCGCCGTCGTGCTCGGGGGCACGGCGGCTGTTGCGGGAGGGGTCGGGGCGCTGGCCGGGAGGAGCATCGCGCACTCGCTCGCGACCGGCTATTACGTGGTCGGTGCGGCGATCCTGGTGGGGAGCTTCGTGATGGGGAGCCGTGGGCCCTGGCGCTCGGACGCGGACCCGGTCCACGACGCGCGTCTCGCCGCGTACCGCACGCGGCCCAGGCGCCGACGACGCAAGGCGACCCTCGAGGAGCGCGTGGAAAGCAAGCGCACCTCGTTCGGTCTATTCGTGCTGGGGATTGCGCTCGTGCTGCTCGGGGCGCTGCTCGACCCGTCGAGGCGCGCGTTCTAGGGCCCCAATCGGGTGAAGAAGCTCTAACTCTCTGGGGTGGGTTGTCGTCAAACCTCACAGTGGGACCCACTGAATGTCAGAAAGCGCGCGAGCGGATCTCGCTCGACCTCGACGGCGAACTGTCGCTGCACGAGTCGGGGCTGCTCGAACGCCACCTGAGCCATTGCTCGGAGTGTGCGCTCTTCGCCAGTGACGTACGGCGCCACACCGGCCTGCTTCGCGCCGCGGCCTGGGAGCAGCCGCCGCTGTTCGCGCTCCCGCGTCGGGCGACCGCGAGGCGCTTCTCGGTGCGTGTTGGAGCCACCGTGGCATCGACTGCTGCCGCGGCTCTCGTGGCCGTCTCGGTGCTTTCGTACGGCAAGCCGTCTGACGGCCACCAGGTCGCCGCTCTCGACTTCGTCCCGAGCGGCGTCGTGGTGGAGCGGGCCTCGCACGGTTTGAGCGGCTTGCGGCACCCGACGGCGACGCAGACGCCGGAGCGACCGAACCTGGGTCTTCAGGACGTGTCGCAACACGGGCTCGTCGACAACTGAACCGGACCGACCGTCCCTCCGCCGCGGCTAACTAACTGGCTGGCGAACTAACTAGGGAAGGAAGTTCGGGAGTGGCGGATGCCACGACGAGATCCACGTGTTGACTTGCCACCGTCCGTTGGGCTTGCCGCCCTTGCGCTCGAGCCCCAGGAAGTAGGGGAAGTGCGGGCGGATGTTCGAGCCCGACCCCTTCTTCGCCACGAGATCGACCTCGAGCATGATCTGGGTCCTGTAGGACCAGTCGACGGTGAACGCCGCCGTTGCCGTGTTCCTCGCGGGATACGGCTGAACCGGAATGTTGCCCTTATCCCACTGCTTCCGGCTCATGTTGCCCTTCAACGCCGGTCCGACCAGGGGGTAGGCCGCGTCGAGATTCTTGCGGAGCACCGCCGTCTCGAGAAACCTCCGTGCCACCTTGAGAGCCTCCTTGGACGGAGGCGCCTTCACGAGCTTCACATGCGTCTGCGCAGGCAGGGTGGAGAGCGGCGAATGGATCCCGCTCGTGCCGCGCAGGAGGAATGCGGAGAGAAAGGCGATGAAGCCGATGACGAGCACGGCGCCGCTGAACACGAGCAGCCGGCGTTGCCCGCGTGGCGAAGAGAGGATGCCGCTGATCGTGCGCGGCGAAGAGGAAGACGACTCCATAAGGACTGAGACCAAAGTACCAGAGGAAAGTTAGTGTCGTGGATCGCGAAATCAGCGCCGCTCGCCCGTCTGCAGCGGGCGCGGCAGCGGCGGCAAATCGCGATTCCGGTGCTCCAAGTACTGCTTCTGGTTGCGCCGTGAGCGGACAGCGGAGGCAACTCCGAAGCCGAGCGGGAAGAGGAGCGCGAGCCCGATCAGTCCGACGATGACGAGGAGCCATTGCTTGCCGAGGCTCCCTCCGCTCGTCTGGCCGGCTCCCTGGCTCGACGCCGACGGCGCGGCGTAGTCCTGGGGCCCGACCTGATGTGTGCCGGCCTTCGTCGGTCGTTTCATGACGGCGATCGTGTAGAGGCGGTT
>DASSLB010000202.1:0-3103 GCA_035689945.1 Gaiellaceae bacterium
ACCTCGTCGCCGGGTGCGATCGCGCCGAGTGTGGTCACCTCGAGCGTGTGCGGGATCAGCGCGACCTCAAAGCCGTCGTCGTCGAGTGCCGCGACGGTGAGCGAGACGCCGTCGACCGCGATCGAGCCCTTCCCGAGGCAGTAGCGGACGATCGCGTCGGGCGCGTCGATCCACACCCGAAGGCTGTCCTCTTGCGGCGTGATCGAGCGGATGCGGCCGACTCCGTCCACATGGCCTTGCACCACGTGGCCGCCGAGCGGGTCGCCGACGCGTAGCGACGGCTCGAGGTTCACGCGGTCCCCCGGTTCAAGTCGAGCGAGCGCCGTGCGGGAGAGCGTTTCCGGGACGACGTCGAACGCGAGGCGTCCCTCCTCCGCCGCGACGACGGTGAGGCACACGCCCGCAATGGACACGGAATCGCCCACAGCGACACCGGCCGTCGTCTCGGACGCGGAGACGACGAGCCGCGAGCCGTCGAAGGTGTCGACGCTCCCGACCTCGCGGACGATCCCTGTGAACATGCGACAAGGTTACGGCTCGTGGAGGTACGCCTCGAGCAGGACGTCTCCTCCGGAGGGCTCGGCGCGCAGGTGGAGGAGCTCGAGCGGGGCCGGGAGCTCGCCGAGGACCCGCGGTCCGCCGCCGGCGAGGACCGGCGCGACGAAGAGGAGCAGCTTGTCGACAAGGCCGGCGGACAGGAACGCCGTCGCGAGTGTCGGACCGCCCTCGAGCAGGAGCGACCGAACGCCGTCGGCCGCGAGTGCGCGCAGCTCCTCGTCGAGCGGGCCGCTGTGCAGCTCGAGCTCGGAGCCATCCGGGAGCGGCCCACGGCCGAAGGCGAGCCGCCGCGGCTGGCGAGCAGCGTCGACCTCGCGCGCGTCGAGCCGCGGCGCGTCGGCGCGGACGGTTCCCATCCCGACGGCGACGGCGTCGGAGGCAGCCCGCAGCTCGTGCACGCGCCGCCTCGATTCCTCGCCGGACACCCACCGTCGGCCCGGCACGGTGACGCGGCCGTCGAGCGTCATCGCCGCCTTGTAGGTGACGAACGGGCGGTCGAGACTCTTCCACACGCGCCACGCCTCGTTCTGACGGCGCGCTGCGAAATCGTCGAGTAGCTCGACCTCGATCCCGGCGGCTCGGAGCCGCTCAAGCCCGCGACCGTCGACGACCGGATTCGGATCACGCGCACCCACCACCACGCGAGCGATTCCGGCGGCGACGACCGCGTCCGCGCAGGGAGGCGTGCGGCCGTGGTGGGAGCACGGCTCGAGCGTCACGTAGAGCGTCGCGCCTTCGGCGGCGGCCCCGGCTTGCTCGAGCGCGATCGCTTCAGCGTGGCGGATGCCGTCGTACTCGTACCAGCCCTCCCCCACGACCTCGTCGTCGCGAACGACGACGGCTCCCACGAGCGGGTGATCGCGCGTCTTGCCGTGCCCGCGCTCGGCAAGCTGGAGCGCCCGCTCGAAGTGACTCACGGGATGTCCTGCAGCAGGCGCCGGTACGCGCGGGTGATGTCCTCGCGACCGAAGATCGCCGAGCCTGCGACGAGAAGCCGCGCGCCCGCCACGTAGGCTCGCTCGACCGTTTCGTGGTCGATCCCGCCGTCGACCTGGACGTAGACGTCGTCCGGCAGGGCCGCGCGCAGCCGCTTGATCCGGTCGACCGCGTCAGGCATGAACTTCTGGCCGCTGTAGCCGGGATGAATGCTCATGCAAAGGACGAGGTCGGCATCTCCGGCCACCGCGGCCACGTCTTCCGGCTCGCTCTCGGGGTTGAAGGCGACACCGACCTGGAGGCCGTGCTCGCGGGCGGCCGCGATCGTGGCAGGCACGTCGTCCACGACTTCATAGTGGAACGTGACGCTGTCGCCGCCCGCCTTGGCGATCTGCGGGAAATGGTGGAGCGGATTCTCGACCATGAGGTGGCAGTCGAGAACGCCGCCTGCCCCGTGCACGAGCGGAGCGATCGACTGGAGCACGACAGGCCCGATCGTGATCGGCTCGACGAAGTGGCCGTCACCGACGTCGAAGTGGAAGACCCGGCACTCCGCGCGAAGCAGGATGTCGATCTGCTCGCCGAGGCGCGCAAAGTCGGCCGCGTAGAGTGACGGCTCCACCTCGACCGTCCGGATCCACTCCCTCCAGCTCATCCAGTCGATCGTACGAGACGAGCGATGAAGAACCCCGTTGTGCCGTGCGCGTGCGGCAGCGTGAGCAGGAACTCCGGCCGCGACGGGTGCGCGAACGCGGGCCATTCCTCGCCGAGTGGCAGAACGCGAAGGCCGCTCGCGTCTATGACCGCCTCGCACTCGTCGGGGTTGAGCGTGCAGACCGAGTAGACGATGGTGCCCCCGGGTCGGACTCGCTCGGCCGCAGAACGAAGCAGCGCGAGCTGAAGGTCGGGAAGCGGCGTCGCGCGCCAGCGCAGGTCGGGGCGCTGGGCAAGGACTCCGAGACCCGAGCACGGAGCGTCGACGAGGGCGCGGTCGAAACCCTCGAGCTCGGCCGGAAGCGCCGTTCCGTCCGCCTCCACGACCGTCACGTCGGCGCGGCCCATCGTCGCGAGGTTCTGGCGCAACTCGCGCGCACGGGCCGGGTCGATCTCGACCGCAGTCACCTCGCCCCGGAGCTGCCCGGTCTTTCCGCCCGGCGCGGCGCAGAGGTCGAGCACGCGCTCGCCGCCACGGGAGTCGACACAGAGGCCGGCAAGCTGCGAGCCACGACTCTGCGGCCAGATTCGCCCGGCCGTCACGAGCGCCTCGTCCACGCGCTCGACGCGGTAGGCGCCCGGCACGTCCGCCGTCTCGGCCCCCGACGGGGGGTCGCCGGCCACGAGCCGCACGACGGTCTCGAGCGGCTCGTTCATCGCTCGCATCACCGCGAGCGAGCCGTCCTCCCCGAGCACCCGCACGAAGGTCTCGTGGATCCAGTCCGGATACGACTCCTTGAGCGGCCCGTCGGGCAGTGCATCGAGCAGAGATCGGATCCCGTCGGTGAGCCGCCGCATGACGGCGTTCGTGAACGGGACGGCCCGCTCGAGCCGGGCGCCCCGCACGAGCTCGACCGACTCGTTGACCGCCGCGTGCGGCGCGGTGTCGGTGTAG
>DASSLB010000203.1:0-2520 GCA_035689945.1 Gaiellaceae bacterium
GACGTCCCCGACTTCTCAGATCAGGATCCGATCTATGTCGACATCGCCGCGCCGGGGATGGGCATCTTCTCCACGTTCCCGCGGCTCCTGACGGGATCCCTGCCGAGCTGCCAACCGCAGGGCTACACCGACTGCGCGAGCGGCGACTACCACCGGCCGGAGGGCACTTCCTTCGCGGCGCCGCAGGTGTCGGCGGCTGCGGCCGTCCTCCTGGGACTGAACCCCGCGCTCACCCCCAGCCAGGTCACGACGATTCTCGAGCGGAGTGCGGACGACGTCAATGCCTCGACCGGCTGCGCCGCCTGTCTCGCTGGCCGGGACAAGCTCAGCGGTTGGGGCAGTCTCGACGTCGCAAACGCGGTCGCCGTAGTGAACCAAGGCCTACTTCCACCTGCCGACCGGTTCGAGCCCAATGACACCCTTTCGCAGGCCCACAGGCTGCGGGGGCCGCGGCCAATTGCCGGCGCCACGCTCGACTACTGGGACGACCCGGTGGACGTCTATCGCGTGAAGCTCGCGCGTGGGCAGCGGCTGCTGGCGCGGGTACGCGCGCAGCCGACGGTCGATCTGATCCTTCGTGGCGGATCGAAAAGACAGCTGGCGCACACGGCCGGTCCGGGACAGAAGCAGCACCTCTCGTACCGGGTCCGCCAGACGGGCTGGTACTACGTCGAAGTGCGCATCGGGCGCCCCGGTGCCGGCCGCTACACGTTGCGGCTCAAAGAGACCGGCTAGCGCTACTGGTTCTCGAGCAGTTCGTCCTCGGCGACGGGCCGCATCACGCGTGCGGGGCTGCCGACGACGAGCATCCGCGGCTCGACGTCCTTCGTCACGACCGCGCCGGCCCCGACGAACGCGTCTTCGCCGATCTCGACGCCTGGGAGGAGGATCGCGCCGCCGCCCACCCGCGCGCCGCGACGGATCGTCGGGCCTTTGATCAGCTCGTGACGTCGCTCGGTGCGACCCATGAAGTTGTCGTTCGTCGTCACGACGCACGGCGCGATGAAGACGTGCTCCTCGAGCGTCGAGTAGGCCGTGATGTATGCCCCGGCTTGGATCTTCGTCATGGCGCCGATCGTCGTGTCGTTCTCGACGAGCGAACCGCGGCCGATCACGACGTCGTCGCCGACGACGACTCTCTCGCGGACGCACGACTGATCGCCCAGGATGGCGCGCGCGCCGACCTTGGTGCCGGCGAAGACGACCGCACCGGTGGAGACGATCGTCCCGTCCCCGATCTCCGCGGGAGGCAACTCCTCCCGTTTCGCCGTCGAGCGCGGCGAGAGCGCAGGCTGCTTGCCGACGACCGCGTACTCGAGCACCTTGACGCCGTCGCCGAGCACCGTCCCCGGGTAGACGATCGCTGTCTCGTGGATCTCAGCCATGCAGCGACTCCGTGAGGAGCTCGAGGGCGCGCACGACCTCGAGCCCGTCGTGCATCTCGCGGCCGTCCCAGCCTTCCTCGACGAGCCGCAGGAAGTGCTGGCACTCGAGGCGCAGCGGCTCCGCGTTCGAGACCTTGGGGCTGAAGATGTCTCCCGTGCGCGTCAGCCACTCGCCGTAGGTGTCGGAGGGCTGCTCCGGCGACTTGTCGTAGACCGTGATCTTGCGGTCGAGATCCATGTCGTCGAAGACGGCCATCTTGTCGCGCCCGACCACCGTGAGCCGTCGCATCTTGTGCGGGTCGAGCCAGGAGAGATGCATGTGCGCGATCTTCCCCGAGCCGAAGCGGAGGTAGCAGAAGACGACGTCCTCGACGCCCTCGTTGAGGAAGGCGTGGCCGTGCGCGGCCGCCTCGACGATCTCCTCCTGGATCAGGTACAGGATCACCGAGAGGTCGTGGACGCCGAGGGACCACAGCGCGTTCTCGTCCTTGCGGATCTTGCCGAGGTTCTGGCGGTTGCCGTAGACGACGAGCACCTCGCCGAGTTCGCCCTCCTCGACGAGCTCCTTCAGCTTCTGGACGCCGGGGTGATAGAGCAGGAGGTGGCCCGGCATGAGGACGAGGCCGCGCGCCTCGGCAATCGTGATCAGCTCCTCCATCTCCGCGACGCGCATCGCCGGCGGCTTCTCGACGAACACATGCTTGCCTGCCTCCAGCGCAGCCTTGGCGAGCGGGAAGTGCGTCGGCACAGGCGTCGCGATGACGACGGCAGCGAGGTCGGCGGCGGCGATCATCTCCGCGACGTCCCCCGTCACGCGCGCGTCGGGATAGCGGCGGGCGAACTCCTCCCGCAGCTCCTCGCTCGCGTCGCACAGCCACGCGAGGTCGGCCTCGTCGTCGAAGACGCGGGCGAGGTTCCGGCCCCAGTAGCCGAGCCCGACTTGTCCGACTCGCAGCGTCACAGCTTGAACACGTGCTCGGCGGCGGTGCCCTTCACGCCGGTCGCGTTGCGGAGGTCGACGACGAGCGATGCCTCGTCCACGAGCTTGTCGTAGTCGAGCGACGAGTGGTCGGTGACGATGACGACGCAGTCATACGCCCCGGGCTCGTACTCGACCGAGGAGAGCTCGACGCCC